>NZ_JAXOJX010000040.1:0-73395 GCF_034427735.1 Azohydromonas lata | reverse complement strand
CCGGGCACCGGCGGCGCGGCGCAGCGGCGGCCGCGTCGCGCCCAAGCAGCGCGAGGACCGCGTGCTGCAACTGCTGCTGTCGCACGCCGACTGGTGGGACCAGCTCTCCCCGGCCGCGCACGACCTGCTGCACGGCCTGCCCGCGCCGCATGGCGCGCTGGTGGCCTGGCTGGAGCGCGAGTTGCACGAGCACGGCCCGCAGTCCTGGGCCGCGCTGCGCATCGCCTTGGAGCAGGACCCGCTGGCCGAGGAGGCACGCAACGCCCTGCCCGGCGACGAGCCCGGCGAGGAAGTGCTGGCCGACCTGGAAAGGTTGCTGGACGCGCTGCACCTCAAGGAAGTGCAGGCGCAGCTGGAGGAGCTGGCCGTGAGCCTGCCCGCCGACCCGGTGGCGCGCGAGCAGCACATGGGCCGCATCCGCGAGCTCACCGCGCTGAGCCAGGAGCTGCGCAAGCGCACCAGCGCTTCCAGCGCCTGAGCGCAGGCAATCGCCCTGGGAGCAGCAGGCGCCGACGCCGGCGCCATCCGTTTGCTCCCGCAGGCCAGCCGCAAGTGCCACGCACCCTCGCCCGCACGCCCGTCCCGCTGCATTTTCTGAAGCTTTTTCAAGTGCTTGGCTGAATGCCACTCAACTCTGGCGCGGTCCAGCCGAATAGGCTGCTGTCAGACACTTTTTTTGGCTTGACAAACACTTGACTTTTGACCTTCGACCCTACATGGGGGATAATTGAAGGTTCGTTATCAGCGGCAAGAGTGACAGCAGCGTCATTGGATACCGGATCCGGCCACCCGCGACACGGGGTTGAAACAACAGGCCATATTTCCGCCCAGGGCTGCGCTATTCCCGAAGTCCACGCGAGCTTGCCCGCCCGAGCCTTACCGACCGCGACGCACCAGACGTGCCGGCGCGTGCTTCGTGCTTTGCGCATGAGGCGCGCGCATGCCATGTGCTCGCCTCCGCGAGGCCGGACGTTTGACGCTTTCACCATCCGAGGAATTGCATGACCGCCAAGAAGACCGCGCCTGTCCAAGACGATCTGGAAGACGACAAGAAGCCTGCTGCCAAGGCGGCCAAGACCGCTGCCCGCAAGAAGCCGGCCGCCAAGGCTGCTGCCGCCGCGCCTGCCGAGGACAAGGCCAAGCGCGGTCGCAAGCCCAAGGCTGCCGAGAAGGAAGAGGCCGAGGAGGACTTCAGCGACGACATCGAGGCCGATCTCGAGGGCGAGGTTGAAGCCGAGGCGGGTGAAGCCGAGGCCGATGCCGGCACCGAGGTCGTGGCCGACGAGGTCGCCGCCGACAAGCCCAAGGCCAAGCCGCTGCGCATGAAGGTCAGCCGCGCCAAGGAGCGCGCGCTCATGCGCGAGTTCGGCCTGGACGAGACCGCGCTCACCGAAGAGGAAGTCGCCAAGCGCCGCCAGGAGCTCAAGACGCTCATCAAGATGGGCAAGACGCGCGGCTTCCTGACGCACCAGGAGATCAACGACCACCTGCCGGAAAAGCTGGTGGAGGCGGAGATCCTGGAAGCCATCGTCTCGATGCTCAACGACATGGGCATCGCCGTGTACGAGCAGGCGCCTGACGCGGCCACGCTGCTGATTGCCGGCGGCGCCACCACCACCGCCACCGAGGAAGAGGCCGAGGAAGCCGCCGAGGCCGCGCTGTCCACGGTGGACTCCGAGTTCGGCCGCACCACCGACCCCGTGCGCATGTACATGCGCGAAATGGGCACGGTGGAGCTGCTCACGCGCGAGGGCGAGATCGAGATCGCCAAGCGCATCGAGAAGGGCCTGCAGGACATGATGCTGGCCATCTCGGAGTCGCCCACGACGATTGCCGAGATCCTCACCATGGCCGACAAGCTGGCCTCCGGCGAGATGGCCATCTCCGAGGTGGTGGACGGCTTCGTGGCCGAGGACGAGGCCGACGACTACGTCGCCGAGGAAGACTTTGACGAGTTCGACGAAGAGGACGACGACGACGGCCAGGGCGGCTCCAAGGCGCTGACCAAGAAGCTCGAAGAGCTCAAGCGCGCCGCGCTGGTGAAGTTCGACGCCATCCGCGCCCAGTTCGAGCAGCTTCGCAAGGTGGTCGAGAAGGACGGCGCCAAGGGCTACAAGTCGCCGGCCTACGTGAAGGCGCAGGACGCCATCAGCGGCGAGCTGATGACGATCCGCTTCACCGTCAAGACCATCGAGAAGCTCTGCGACATGCTGCGCTCGCAGGTGGACGACGTGCGCCGCTACGAGCGCGAGCTGCGCCGCATCGTCGTGGACAAGTGCGGCATGCCGCAGGAACACTTCATCAAGACCTTCCCGCCGCGCGCGCTGGACCTGAAGTGGGCCGAGGACGAAGTGGCCCTGGGCAAGGGCTACAGCGCCGTGCTGGGCCGCAACCTGCCCGCCGTGCAGGAGCTGCAGCAAAAGCTCGTCGACGTGCAGTCGCGCGCCGTGGTGCCGCTGGAAGACCTCAAGGCGATCAACAAGAAGATGAACGAGGGCGAGAAGAGCTCTCGCGACGCCAAGAAGGAGATGATCGAGGCCAACCTGCGCCTGGTGATCTCCATCGCCAAGAAGTACACCAACCGCGGCCTGCAGTTCCTGGACCTGATCCAGGAAGGCAACATCGGCCTGATGAAGGCGGTGGACAAGTTCGAATACCGCCGCGGCTACAAGTTCTCGACCTACGCCACGTGGTGGATCCGCCAGGCCATCACGCGCTCGATCGCCGACCAGGCACGCACCATCCGCATCCCGGTGCACATGATCGAGACCATCAACAAGATGAACCGCATCTCGCGCCAGCACCTGCAGGAGTTCGGCTTCGAGCCGGACGCGCCGACGCTGGCCGAGAAGATGGAGATCCCCGAGGACAAGATCCGCAAGATCATGAAGATCGCCAAGGAGCCGATCTCCATGGAAACGCCCATCGGCGACGATGACGACTCCCACCTGGGCGACTTCATCGAGGACACCAACAACACCGCGCCCATCGAGGCGGCCATGCAGGCCGGCCTGCGCGACGTGGTCAAGGACATCCTCGACAGCCTCACCCCGCGCGAAGCCAAGGTGCTGCGCATGCGCTTCGGCATCGAGATGCAGTCGGACCACACGCTGGAGGAAGTCGGCAAGCAGTTCGACGTCACCCGCGAGCGCATCCGCCAGATCGAGGCCAAGGCCATCCGCAAGCTCAAGCACCCGACGCGCTCGGACAAGCTGCGCACGTACTTGGACAACTTGTAAGTCGGAAAAGCGGGCTGGCTTTGCCAGCCCTTGAAGTTGGCGACGGCCCCGGTAATCCCGGGGCCGTCGCTTTTGTGCGCCGGCCCCCGCAAGCGCGCGGCTAAACTGCCGTGGCCCATGACCCGCATCCTTGAACGTACCGTCCTGTTTGCCGACCTGCGCGGATCCACCGCGCTGTACGAGCGCTTGGGCAATGCCGCGGCCAGCACGCTGGTGACGGGTGCCGTGGGCCTGGTGGGCGAGTGCGTGGAGCGCGGCGGCGGCCACGTGGTCAAGACGCTGGGCGACGGGCTGATGGCGGTGTTCGAGCACACCGCCGCCGCCGTCGCCGCGGCCGACGCCATGCACGTGGCGCTGGACCGCCCGCCCCAGGGCAGCGGCGCGGCCACCGCCGCCGGCGTGGCTTCCGGCGCGCTCAAGCTGCAGGTGGCCATGGCGCGCGGCGAGGTCGTGGAGATCGACAGCGACTGCTTCGGCGACGCCGTCAACGTCGCTGCGCGGCTGCTGGACCATGCCGGCGACAACGAGACCCTGGTCACCGTGGACGTGCTGGCCGGCCTGCAGCCCGTGCAGCAAACGCGCTTTCGCGCCCTGGACCGGCTGCAGTTGCGCGGCCGCGCCGAGCCCGTGCAGGTGCACCTGCTGCAGGGCCGCGCTGCGGCCACGGACGGTGCGGCCACGCAGTTCGGCGACGCCGTGGCCCTGCCCGGCGAGCCCGAGGCGCTGCGCTTGGTGTGGCGCGGCCAGGAGCGGATTTTTGCCACGTCCCAATTCCCGCTGGTGCTGGGCCGCAGCCCGCAGGCCGGCTGCTGCATAGACGACTCCCGCGTCTCGCGCTCGCATGCGCGCATCGACTGGCACGGCGGCGCCTTCCAGTTCACGGACCTGAGCTTCAACGGCAGCTTCGTGCGCTTCGCCCACGACCGCGCCGTGCTCAGCCTGCGCCGCGGCAGTTGCACGCTGCACGGCCGCGGCGAGATCGGCTTGGGCGTGCCGCCCGGGGACGTGCGCGCGCCCGTGCTGCGCTTTGAAGTCCTGCGCCTGGGCAACAACCGGCTGCCGCCCGAGCCCGCCACGGCCTGAGGCGCGCCCGGCGCGCGGCGGCCCTGCCCGCCCGGGTCAGGCCATCGGGGACAATTTGCGAATGACCTCCACCGCTTCCTACCGGCACGGCACGGCCGAGCGCACCGCCGTGCTGCTCGTCAACCTGGGCACGCCTGACGAGCCCACTCCCGCGGCGCTGCGCCGCTACCTGGCCGAGTTCCTGGGCGATCCGCGCGTGGTGGAGATCCCGCGCGCGGCCTGGCTGCCCATACTGCACGGCGTCATCCTGCGCGTACGCCCGCCCAAGTCGGCCGCCAAGTACGCCAGCATCTGGACGCCGCAGGGCTCGCCCCTGGCGGTGTGGACGCAGCGCCAGGCCGAAGGGCTGCGCCAGCGGCTGCCGGACACGGTGCTGGTGCGCCACGCCATGCGCTACGGCAACCCGGCCCTGCCGCAGGTGCTGGACGAGCTCACCGCCGCCGGCGCCACGCGCGTGCTGGTGCTGCCGCTGTACCCGCAGTACGCCGCCTCCACCACCGCCACGGCCAACGACGCGGTGGCGCGCTGGCTCTCGGCGCAGCGGCGCCAGCCGGAAATCCGCTTCGTCAACCACTACCCCGACGATGCCGGCTACATCGGCGCGCTGGCTGCGCAGGTGCACGCGCACTGGCAGCAGCACGGGCGCGGCGAGAAGCTCGTCATGAGCTTCCACGGCGTTCCCAAGCGCACGCTGGAGCTGGGCGATCCCTACCACTGCGAATGCCACAAGACGGCGCGGCTGCTGGCGCAGCAACTGGGCCTGGCCAAGGACGAGTGGCTGGTGACCTTCCAGAGCCGCTTCGGCAAGGCCGAGTGGCTGAAGCCCTACACCGAGCCCACGCTGGTGCAACTGGCGCGCGGCGGCCTGAAGCGCGTGGACGTCATGTGCCCCGGCTTCCCGGCCGACTGCCTGGAAACGCTGGAGGAAATCAACATGGAGGTGCGCGCCGCCTTCGTCCAGGCCGGCGGACGGGAGTACCACTACATCCCCTGCCTCAACGACGCGCCGGCCTGGCTGGACGCGCTGGCCGACCTGGCGCGGCGCCACCTGCAGGGCTGGCCGGTGGACGCGGCCCCGGCGGCCGAGCTGGCGCGCCAGCGCGAGCGGGCGCTGGCCTTGGGCGCGGCGGCCTGAAAAGCGAGAAGGCCGCCGGGCAACGGGGGTTGCCGCGGCGGCCTGGTGCCGGCGCAGGCCGGCAGCCTCCCGGCATCAGGCCGGGAGGGCGCGCAACGCGCTTAGAAGCGGTGCTGCACGCCGACCATGGCGCCGGTCTGGGTGTCGCTGAAGCCGGTCACGCCCTCGGTGCTGCCGCTGCGGGTCAGGCCGACGAACTGGTCGTTCTTGGCGCGGGCGTGGGCGGCCACGGCGTAGAGGTCCGTGCGCTTGGACAGCGCATATTTGGCGCGGAAGACGAACATCGTCGGATCGGCCTCGGGGCCGGTGGCCACGTCCTTGACGTTGACGCGGTACACGGCGGCGGTCAGGCCCAGCGCCGGGGTGGCCTGGTAGTTGACGCCGGCCCACCAGGTGTCGCCGCGCAGGTCCACCGCCGCGGCAGCGGCGAGGTTCTTCTTGTAATAGCGATAGGCCCCCTTGAGCGACCAAGTGTCGTTCAGGGCATAGCCCACGCCCAGTTGGGCCACGGTGGTCTTGTCGTGGCCGGTGGCGGTGGACAGGCCGTTGGTGCGCTCGTAGGTGGCGGCGGTGCTGAAGGGACCGGCCGCGTAGCCCAGGCCCAGCATCACGGTGGAGCCGTCGGAGGCGCCGGTGGCCTGCTCGCCGAAGGCGTAGGTCGCGCCGACCTTCACGCCGCTGAACGTGCCCTGGTACTTGACGAGGTTGCTGGCGCCCGTGGTCATGCCGTACTTGTTGACGGGCGTGCCGGTGGTGGCGTTGACCGGCGTGCCGTGGCCCGTGGTGGCCCAGGAGTAGGCCGGCGCGTAGCCCATGGGATCGAAGGGCAGGATGAAGTCGTAGGCCGTGGTGTAGGAGCGGCCGGCGATGACGCGGCCGAAGCCGCCTTCCAGGCCCACGTTGGCCTGGCGGCCGAACAGGTTGCCGTCGGACTTGCCTTCGTCGATGAAGAGGCCGCCTTCGAGCTGGAAAATGGCCTTGAGGCCGCCGCCCAGGTCCTCGGAGCCGCGCAGGCCGAAGCGCGAGGTGTTCATGCCGCCGGACGTCAGCCGCGTGACCTTGCCGCCCGTGGCCGAGGCGTGGTTGACGACTTCCACGCCGGCATCGACCAGGCCGTAGAGCTGCACGTTGGTGGACTGGGCCTGCACGGCGGCCGCGGCGGGCAGCGCGGCCAGCACGATGGCGAGTTTCTTCATGGGGTATCTCCTCTTGGTGATGAACTGCCCCGGGCCGCCGTTTCGGCTGGGTCCGGGCTTGTTGTTTCACGCCACCGGCCTTGCCACCGGCGGCGCGAACCCGGCCGCGAAGCAGCCCGATGAAGGGCCGCGCGCGGCATGAGTCGGATGAACGGGAAGCGGCTTCCTGTCGAGGAAGCCGCGGGTGGCGCGTCAGCCGTGCGGGATGGGCGCGGGCGTGCGCGGGCCGCTCTTCATGCGGCGGCGCCAGGCCATGAAGCGCGGCAGCACCAGCACCGCCACCACGACCGCCAGCAGCGTGGCCGACATGGGGCGCTGCACCAGCACGCTCCAGTGGCCTTCGCCAATGGACAGGGCGTTGCGCAACTGCGCTTCGGCCAGCGGGCCCAGGATCATGCCCACCACCACCGGTGCGGTGGGGAAGTCGAAGCGGCGCATCACCACGCCCAGGATGCCGATGGCGTAGAGCAGCACCAGGTCGAACGCGGACTGGCGCATGCCGTACACGCCCACCGTGGCGAAGATCAGGATGCCGGCGTAGAGCTGCGGCTTCGGGACCTTGAGCAGCTTCACCCAGAAGCCCACCAGCGGCAGGTTCAGGATCAGCAGCATCACGTTGCCGATGTAGAGCGAGGCGATCAGCGCCCACACCAGCGCGGCGTTGTTGTCGAAGAGCTGCGGCCCGGGCTGTATGCCGTAGTTCTGGAAGGCGCCCAACAGGATGGCGGCCGTGTTGGACGTGGGGATGCCCAGCGTCAGCAGCGGAATGAGCGTGGCGGTGATGGCGGCGTTGTTGGCCGCCTCGGGGCCGGCCACGCCCTCGATGGCACCGGTGCTCCCGAACTCTTCCTTGTGCTTGGAGAGCTTCTTCTCCGTGGCGTAGCTCAGGAAGGTCGGGATCTCGCTGCCGCCGGCCGGGATGGTGCCGAAGGGAAAGCCGATGAAGGTGGCGCGCAGCCAGGCGGGCCAGGAGCGGCGCCACTCGTCGCGCGTCATGTGCACCCGGCTGAGCTTGTTCTGCGTCTCCTGCGTCTTGCCCTCGTAGAGCACGGCGTAGAGGCACTCGGCCACGGCGAACAGGCCCACCGCGATCAGCACCACTTCCAGCCCGTCCATGAGCTCGGGCATGCCCGCCGTGTAGCGCGCCTGGCCCGTGATCTGGTCGATGCCCACCAGGCCCATGGCCAGGCCGATGAAGAGCGCCGTCAAGCCGCGCACCGTGCTCTTGCCCAGCACCGCGGTCACGGTGCAGAAGGCCAGCACCATCAGCATGAAGTACTCGGGCGGCCCAAGCAGCACCGCGTACTTCGCCACCAGCGGCGCGCAGAAGGTCACCAGCACCGTGGCGATGGTGCCCGCCACGAAGGAGCCTATGGCCGCCGTGGCCAGCGCGGCGCCCGCACGGCCGCTGCGCGCCATCTTGTTGCCTTCCATGGCCGTGACCATGGAGCCGGCCTCACCCGGCGTGTTGAGCAGGATGGACGTGGTCGAGCCGCCGTACATCGCGCCGTAGTAGATGCCGGCGAAGAAGATCATGGACGCCGTCGGGTCCACCTTGAGCGTGATGGGCAGCAGCATGGCCACCGCCGTGGCCGGGCCGATGCCAGGCAGCACGCCCACGGCCGTGCCGATGGTGCAGCCCACCAGCGCCCACAACAGGTTCACCGGCGTGCCGGCGGTGGCAAAGCCCTGCAGCAGGGCATTCAAGATATCCATTTACAGCCACCCCGTGCCGGTGAGCCCCGGCAGGTTGATTGCAAGACCCTGCGTGAACATCCAGTACACCGGCGCGGCAATGGCCAGGCCGACGAGGAAGTCCTTCACGAAGGAAAGCGGCGAGCGGTCGGTGCGCCCTTGCGCCGACTTGAAGCCGCGCACGGCCAGCATGAAGCACAGCGCACAGCTCAGGATGAAGCCCACGCGCTCGATGAGCGCCGCGTTGGCCAGCAGCCCGGCCGACACCCACACGAAGCCGCCCCAGAAGCCGCCCTCCTCGTCGTCGGCTTCCTCCATGTGCCGGAAGCCCCCCGTGGACGCCTCGAACAGCAGCCAGCCGCCGCACAGCAGCAGCGCCACCGTGACCAGCCAGGGCAGGAAGTTGGGGCCGACGCCGGCATAGCCTGCGTCGGCCGGGATGCCCGAGGCCCCCCAGGCCAGCAGGCCACCGGCGGCCAGCGCCGCCAGGCCCACCAGCGTCTGTGCCGTGCGCTGGCTCATGTCAGACCATCCCGGACTTGGCCATGATGGCGCGCAGGCTCGCGAACTCGTCGTCCACGAACTTGCCGAAGGCGTCGCCCGTGAGCAGCGCCGGCGTCCAGCCGTTGGTCTGCACCGCCTGCGTCCAGGCCGGCGCCTGCGTGGCCTTGGTGACCATGTCGATCAGCGCCTTGCGCTGCTCGGCCGTGATGCCGGGGGCGCCGTAGACGCCGCGCCAGTTGCTGATCACGACGTTGTAGCCCTGCTCCTTGAGCGTGGGTGCGTCCAGGCCCTTCAGGCGCTGCTCGGCCGTCACGGCGATGGGCTTCATCTTGCCGCCCTTGATGTACTCGCCGAACTCGGTGAGCGCGCTGCCGCCCACCGTGACATTGCCGCCCAGGATGGCGGCCACCGCCTCGCCGCCCCCACGGAAGGCGACGTAGTTGATCTTGGTGGGATCGACACCGGCCTCGCGCGCCAGCATGGCCACGGCGATGTGCTCGGTGGAGCCGCGCGAGCCGCCGCCCCACTTGACGCTGCCCGGGTCCTTCTTCATCTGCTCGACAACGTCCTTCATGGACTTGAAGGGAGAATTGGCGGGCAGGACGAAGACCTGCGATTCGCTGAGCAGCCGCGCCAGCGGCGTGGCCTGCGTGACGTTGACGGGAGGCTTGCCGGTGATGATGCCGCCGAGCATGACGGCGCCCATGACCATCAGCGCGTTCGGGTCGCCCTTGCTGGCATTGACGAACTGCGCCAGGCCGATGGCGCCGGCCGCGCCACCCTTGTTGTCATAGTTGACGGACGATGCGGCACCCGCCTCCATCAAGGCCTTGCCCAGGGCGCGGCCGGTGGTGTCCCAGCCGCCGCCGGGGTTGGCGGGGATCATCATCTTGAGATTGGCACCGGCGGCGCGGGCCGACAGCGGCAGCGCACCCACGGCGGCCAGCGCGGCCAGGGAACGCAGGAAAGTGTCTCGACGCATGGATGTCTCCTTGTTGTCTTGAGGGCTGGGGGGATTCTTGAAATTGGCGCTGTCGATCGGCTGTCAAACACATCAGGGAAATTACGGAGCTGTAGCGCATGAGATTGCTGCTGGTGGAAGACGATGCGGCCATGCAGGCCGCCATGCAGCGCTCGCTGGAGCGCCGCGGCATCCAGGTGAGCACCTGCGGCGACGGCGCCCGCGCGCTGGAGCGCTGGCGCGCGGCGGTGCCCGACGCCGTGGTGCTGGACCTGTCGCTGCCCAACGTGGACGGGCTGCAGGTGCTGGCGCAGGCGCGCGCGGAAGGGCTGGACGCCCCGGTGCTCATCCTCACCGCGCGCGGCACGGTGGGCGACCGCGTGCTGGGCCTCAACACCGGCGCGGACGACTACATGGCCAAGCCTTTCGACCTGGACGAGCTGGAGGCACGTCTGCGCGCCCTGGTGCGCCGCCGCGGCGGGGGCAACGGCAGCGGCGCCGTGGAGCCGCCAAGCTGGTGCGGGCTGCGGGTGGATGCCGCCAGCGGCGCCGTCTACCACCTGGACAAGCCGCTGGAGCTGGCCCCGCGCGAGGCGGCGCTGCTGCGCGCGCTGCTGGGCAAGCCCGGGCACGCGGTGGCCAAGGAGCGGCTTTTCGACATCGTGTTCGCGGGCGACGCCGCGGTACAGCCGGAAGCCATAGAAGTCGTGGCCTACCGGCTGCGCAAGAAGCTGGGCGCCACCGGCGTGCAGCTCGTAACGCTGCGCGGCCTGGGCTACTTGCTGCAGGCGCCGGCGTGACGGCGGCCACCGGCCCAAACGGCAAGGACGCCGCCGTGCACGCCGCGCGGCTGTCGCTGCGCGCGCGGCTGCTGCTGGGCATCCTGGTGCCGGTGCTGGCACTGGTGAGCTTCAACGCCTGGAGCCTGTACCGCCAGGCGTTGCGCGCGGCCGACCTGGCCTACGACCGCACGCTGCTGGCCTCGGCGAAATCCATTGGCGAGATGCTTTTCCTCACGCGCGACGGCGGGAAGGTGCGGCTGCATGCGACCGTGCCCTACGCGGCGCTGGAGGCCTTCGAGGCCGACAACCGCAGCCGCCTCTTCTACCGCGTCAACGGCTTCAACGGCGAGCTGCTGTCGGGCTTCGAAGACTTGCCCCGCTGGCAGGGGCGCATTCCCAACCGCCCGGCCTACGCGGCCCTCGTGGACTTCTACGACGGCACCTACCAGGGCATGCCCGTGCGCATGGCCGTGCTGCTGCAGCCGGTGGCGTCCGACCTGGGCCAGGGCATGGCGACCATCCAGGTAGCCGAGACGCTGGAGCTGCGCCGCTCGCTGGCGCGCGAGATGCTGCTGGATGCGCTGTGGCGCCAGGGGCTGCTGGTGGTGGTGATTGCGCTGGTGGTGGTGTGGGTGGTGCAGCGCGCCACGGCGCCGGTGCGCCGCATCAGCGAGGAGGTGGCCGCGCGCGACGAAGCGGCGCTGTCGCCCATCCATGCGCCGGACGCGCCCCGCGAGCTGCAGCCGCTGATCGCCGCCACCAACGCCGTGATGGCGCGGCTGGCGCAGGCGGCGGCGCAACAAAAGCGCTTCGTGCGCGACGCCTCGCACCAGTTGCGCACGCCGCTGGCGGTGCTCAAGGTGCAGGTGCAGTCGGCGCTGCGCGGCGACGTGGCGCCGCAGGAAGGGCTGCAGGAGATCAACACCACGGTGGACCGTGCGAATCAACTCGTGAACCAGATGCTGGCCCTGGCCAAGGTCGAGCAGTTGCGCCGCCAGCAGGACGCGCCGGTGAGCGATTGGGCCGCCATCGTCCACGCGCTGGCGCTGGAGCTCTCGGCGCTGATCGCGCAGCGCAACCTGGACTTCGAGCTGGACCTGCAGGACGGCCCTGCCCTCGTGCACGCCCACGAATGGTCGCTGCGCGAGCTCACCCGCAATTTGCTGCACAACGCCATACGCCACACGCGGGCGCTGCTGCTGGTGCGGCTGCAGCACATCGACGGGCAGGCCGTGCTCACCATCCGCGACGACGGGCCGGGCTTGGCGCCGCAGGTGCGCCGCCATCTGTTCGAGCCCTTCGCTTCCGGCAGCCCGGGCGGCTCCGGCCTTGGGCTTGCGATTTGCCACGAAATCGCCATGTCGCTGGGTGGCCGCATCGAGCTGCTGGACCGGGGCGCGGGCGACCGCACCGAAGGCCTGGACGCCGTGGTGCGCCTGGCACTGTCCGACAATCGCGCCCAATGATCGAACTACCTCTTCAAGAACGCGTCCGGCTGGACAAGTGGCTGTGGGCAGCCCGCTTCTTCAAGACACGCGGGCTGGCGTCCGAGGAAATCGGCAAGAACCGCATCAGCGTCAACGGCCAGGTGGCCAAGGCCTCGCGCGAATTGAAAGCCGGCGACCGCGTCTCCTGGCGCCAGCAAGGCGTGCTGCGCGAAGTGGAGGTGCGCGCCCTCAGCGAGGTGCGCGGCCCCGCGCCGCTGGCGCAGGCGCTGTACGCCGAAACCCCGGAAAGCCTGGAGGCCCGCCGCGTCGCCGCCGAGCAGCGGCGCCAGGGCATTGAGCCGGCGCAAAGCATCGTCAACGGCCGGCCCACCAAGCGCGACCGGCGCGACATCGAGCGCGAGCAGCGCCAGCGCGTCGAATGGGACCGCTGGAGCGCCAAGCTCAGGGATTGAAGGCCGCCGCCCGTTCTGAACCGGCCGCATCTTTTTCGCATTGACCCTCTTGAAGCCCGGGAGATCGTCCCCAGGTGTCGAGGCGTTGGAGTGACACACACCCATGAACCAGACCGACAACACCACGACCCCCGACGCGGCCCACGTGCCGCCGGCCGCCGACCACACCACCGCCGCTGACGCCGGCTCGGCCCCCAACGGTGCCGCCGAGACGCAGGGCGCAGCCCCCTCGCTGGAGCAGCGCCTGAGCGAGCTGGAAGCGCGCCACGCCGAGGTGTCCGAGGCCTACCTGCGTGCCAAGGCCGAGACCGAAAACGTGCGCCGCCGCTCCGAGGAGGAGATGGCCAAGGCGCGCAAGTTCGCCGTTGAGTCCTTCGCGGAGAGCCTGCTGCCCGTCAAGGACAGCCTGGAAGCGGCCGTCGCCAACCCCGGCGCCAACACCGCGCAGGTGCTCGAAGGCGTGCAGGCCACGCTGCGCCAGCTCAGCCAGGCCCTGGAGCGCAACAAGGTGGTGGAAGTGGCCCCGCCCGCGGGCACGCGCTTCGACCCCCACCAGCACCAGGCCATCAGCATGATTCCCGCCGAGCAGGAGCCCAACACCGTGGTGACGGTGCTGCAAAAGGGCTACCTGATCGCCGAGCGCGTGCTGCGCCCGGCCCTGGTGACGGTGGCCGCCCCCAAGTGAAAACCAAGGCGGCGGCGCGGGCTTGAAAGTTCCGTGCCTGGCCGCACTTCCCAGAACAACCAGACATCCTCCCTGAGATCAGGAGCAAAACATGGGCAAGATCATCGGCATTGACCTCGGCACCACGAACTCGTGCGTGGCCGTGATGGAAGGCAACAGCACCCGCGTCATCGAGAACAGCGAAGGCACGCGCACCACGCCCTCCATCGTCGCGTACCAGGAAGACGGCGAAATCCTGGTCGGCGCTTCCGCCAAGCGCCAGGCCGTCACCAATCCGCGCCACACCTTCTACGCGGTCAAGCGCCTCATCGGCCGCAAGTTCACCGAGAAGGAAGTGCAAAAGGACATCGACCTGATGCCCTACAAGATCGTGGCCGCCGACAACGGCGACGCCTGGGTGGAAGAGCGCGGCAAGAAGCTCGCCCCGCCCCAGGTCAGCGCCGAGGTGCTGCGCAAGATGAAGAAGACGGCCGAGGACTACCTCGGCGAGGAAGTGACGGAAGCCGTGATCACGGTGCCCGCCTACTTCAACGACAGCCAGCGCCAGGCCACCAAGGACGCCGGCCGCATCGCCGGCCTGGACGTCAAGCGCATCATCAACGAGCCCACCGCCGCGGCCCTGGCCTTCGGCCTGGACAAGCACGGCAAGGGTGACCGCAAGATCGCCGTGTTCGACCTGGGCGGCGGCACGTTCGACATCTCCATCATCGAGATCGCGGACGTGGACGGCGAGAAGCAGTTCGAGGTGCTGTCCACCAACGGCGACACCTTCCTGGGCGGCGAGGACTTCGACCAGCGCATCATCGACTACATCGTCACCGAGTTCCGCAAGGAGCAAGGCGTCGATCTGACCAAGGACGTGCTGGCCCTTCAGCGCCTGAAGGAAGCCGCCGAGAAGGCCAAGATCGAGCTGTCCAACAGCACGCAGACCGACATCAACCTGCCCTACATCACGGCCGATGCCTCGGGTCCCAAGCACCTGAACATCAAGCTCACCCGCGCCAAGCTCGAAGCGCTGGTCGATGAGCTGATCCAGCGCACCATCGAGCCCTGCCGCGTGGCCATCAAGGACGCCGGCGTCAAGGTGAGCGACATCGACGACGTGATCCTGGTCGGCGGCATGAGCCGCATGCCCAAGGTGCAGGAGAAGGTCAAGGAGTTCTTCGGCAAGGAGCCGCGCAAGGACGTCAACCCCGACGAGGCCGTGGCCGTGGGTGCCGCCATCCAGGGCCAGGTCCTGGGCGGCGAGCGCAAGGACGTGCTGCTGCTGGACGTCACCCCGCTGTCCCTGGGCATCGAGACCCTGGGCGGCGTGATGACGAAGATGATCAAGAAGAACACGACCATCCCGACCAAGTTCGCGCAGACCTTCTCCACCGCCGACGACCACCAGCCGGCCGTGACCATCAAGGTCTTCCAGGGCGAGCGCGAGATGGCCTCCGGCAACAAGTCGCTGGGCGAGTTCAACCTCGAAGGCATCCCGCCCGCGCCGCGCGGCGTGCCGCAGATCGAGGTGACCTTCGACATCGACGCCAACGGCATCCTGCACGTCTCGGCCAAGGACAAAGGCACGGGCAAGGAAAACAAGATCACCATCAAGGCGAACTCGGGCCTCTCCGAAGCCGAGATCGAGAAGATGGTGAAGGACGCCGAGATCAACGCCGCCGAGGACAAGCGCAAGCTTGAGCTGGTGCAGGCCCGCAACCAGGGCGAGGCGCTGGTGCACTCCGTGCGCAAGAGCCTGGGCGAGCATGGCGACAAGCTCGACGCGGGCGAGAAGGACAAGATCGAGGCCGCGCTCAAGGACACCGAGGAAGCGCTCAAGGGCGACGACAAGGACGCCATCGAGTCCAAGACCGAGGCCTTGATGACGGCCAGCCAGAAGTTGGGCGAGAAGGTCTACGCCGAGGCCCAGGCCGCGGCCGGCGCCGCTGGTGCCGGTGCTGCCCCGGGCGGCGAGGCGCCGCAAGGTGGTCCGTCCGCTTCGAGCTCGCGCCCCGCCGACGACAACGTCGTGGACGCCGAGTTCAAGGAAGTCAAAGACAAGAAGTGACGCGCCGCTAAAGCCTGACTGACTTCTAAAACACCCCCGTGTGGGCTTTGAGGCGCACACGGGGGCTTTTTGCATAGAGCATCCATTGCCATGGCAAAGCGTGATTACTACGAGGTCCTTGGACTGGCCAAGAACGCCAGCGAAGAGGACATCAAGAAGGCCTACCGCAAGCTGGCCATGAAATACCACCCTGACCGCAATCAGGGTGACGATGCCAAGAAGGCCGAGGAGAAGTTCAAGGAGGCCAAGGAGGCCTACGAGATGCTCTCCGACGGGCAAAAGCGCGCCGCCTACGACCAGTACGGCCACGCGGGCGTGGACCCCAACATGGGCGCGGGGCGTGGTCCGGGGCCGGAAGGCTTCGGCGGCTTCGCGGAAGCCTTCGGCGACATCTTCGGCGACCTCTTCGGCCAGGGCGGCGGAGCCGCTGGCGGCCGGCGCGGCCCCGGCGGCCAGCAGGTCTACCGCGGCGGCGATCTCAGCTACACCATGGAGATCACGCTGGAGGAGGCGGCCAACGGCAAGGAAACGCAGATCCGCATCCCGAGCTGGGAGACCTGCGAAACCTGCCACGGCAACGGCGCCAAGCCCGGCACCTCGCCCAAGCCCTGCCCTTCGTGCGGCGGCTCCGGCACGGTGCACCTGCGCCAGGGCTTCTTCAGCATCCAGCAGACCTGCCCGCACTGCCACGGCACGGGCCGCATCATTCCCGAGCCCTGCCCAACGTGCTCCGGCGCGGGCAAGCTGCGCAAGCAAAAGACGCTGGAGGTGAAGATCCCCGCCGGCATCAACGAGGGCATGCGCATCCGCTCGGCCGGCAACGGCGAGCCCGGCACCAACGGCGGCCCGCCGGGGGATCTCTACATCGAGATCCGCATCAAGCAGCACGAGATCTTCGAGCGCGACGGCGACGACCTGCATTGCACCGTGCCCGTGGGCATGACGCTGGCCGCCCTGGGCGGCGCGGTGGAAGTGCCCACGTTGGGCGGCAAGGCCGAGATCGAGCTGCCCGAGGGCACCCAGCACGGCAAGACGTTCAGGCTGCGTGGCAAGGGCATCAAGGGCCTGCGCTCCAGCTACCCGGGCGACCTCTACTGCCACGTCGCGGTGGAGACGCCCGTCAAGCTCACCGAGCACCAGCGCAAGCTGCTCAAGGAGCTGGACGAGTCCTTCCGCAAGTCCGGCGACCGCCACTCGCCCAACGCCAAGAGCTTTACCGACCGCATCAAGGACCTCTTCAAGTAGGCCGCGCGGGCGCTCCGGGTCCGATAGGCAGTCGAGCGGACCCGGGTCGCCGGGCGACGCTCGCCACAAGGCAAAAAGCCCCGCGGCTGCACAGGCCGCGGGGCTTTTTTGTGCGCGTGGCGCGCCGGCCGGTCCTCAGTGCAACGGCATGGCCGACAGGCGCAGCTCGCCCTTCCTGTAGGCCTTGGCGGGCACCTGGTAGTAGGCGATGGCCTCGTCGCGCAGGCGGCGGCTGAGCGCGTCGTCCTGGGCGATCTCCTGGCCAGACTCGGCATCGACCACGCGCGAGCGCGCGCCGGGCTTGAGCTCGACCACGCGCCCCTCCTCGTACAGGCCCACCGTCTGGTAGTTGGCCAGCAGCGCGCGCTGGTGCGTCTGGCCCTCGCGCAGGATGTCCTGGCCGAAGAAGCGGCTGTGGTAGCTGAAATTCAGCAGGCCCAGCAGCGTGGGCGCCACGTCGATCTGCGAGGCGATGCTCTCCACCCGCCCCGGCGCGACGTGCTTGGGCGCGTAGATCACCATGGGGATGTGGTAGTTGTCCGGCGGCAGCTCCTGGCGGCCGCGGCCGTTGTGGGTGTGGTCGGCCACGATGACGAAGACGGTGTCGTCGAACCAGGGCTTTTGCCTGGCGCGCTCGATGAAGTCGCCAATGGCCCAGTCGGTGTACTTCACGCCGCCCTCGCGCCCGGTCTTGGACGGGATGTCGATGCGCCCGGCCGGGTAGGTGTAGGGCCGGTGGTTGGACGTCGTCATGACGTGGGCAAAGAAAGGCTTCTTGGCGGCGGCGCGGGCATCGAGCTCGCGCAGGGTGAGGCTGAAGAGGTCCTCGTCGGCCACGCCCCAGATGTTCTCGAAGTGGATCTCGTCGGCCTTGAGCGCCGTGCGGTCGATGACGGTGTAGCCGTTGCCCCCGAAAAAGGCATTCATGTTGTCGAAGTAGCCGTAGCCGCCGTAGATGTAGAGCGGCTCGTAGCCCTTGCTCTTGAACACCTCGCCCACGGTGAAGAGGTCGCCGTTGTCCGGGCGCTTGACGATGGAGTGGCCCGGCGTGGGCGGCACGCTCAGCGACAGCGCCTCCAGCCCGCGCACCGTGCGCGTGCCCGTGGCGTAGAGCCGCGTGAAGAGCAGCCCGTCCTTGGCCAGGCGGTCCAGGTGCGGCGTGAGGCCCTCCTGGTTGCCGAAGCTGCCCAGGAAGCTGGCCGAGAGGCTTTCCACCGACACCAGCACCACGTTGAGCCGCTTCTCCGGCCTCTGGTGTTCCACGTCACGGTCAAACGGGTTGGCGGCCGACGGGCTGCCCAACGTGCGCGACAGCGTGGCGGCGGCCTGCGCGTCCGGCACGGTGCTGTAGAAGCGCTCGTAGTCGATCTCGTTGTGCCAGAAGGCGTGCCAGAAGTCGAAGTAGCCGTTGCCCGCCAGCTCGTTGGCTTGGGCGTCTTCGCTGAACTCCTTGTAGCGTGCGTCCAGGCTGACGTAGGCCAGCACCGGAGCAGCAGCCAGCGCCAGGGCGGCCACGGCGCGGCGGCGCCAGGACAGGGCGAAGTCGCTCCACAGTTGCGGCCGGCTCAGCCGGCGCATCAGCAGCACCCACAGCGTCAGCGCCACCGCGCCCACGGCCGAGAGCAGCAGCGGCATGTTGTAGGACTCGCGGATGTTGCCCAGCACCTCGTTGGTGTAAACGAGGTAATCCACCGCGATGAAGTTGAAGCGCGAGGCGAACTCGTTCCAGAAGGTGAATTCCGACGCGGCGACGAACACCGCCAGCACGCACAGCGGCAGCAGCAACGCCAGCAGCGTCCAGCGCAGCCCGCGCGTGCGCCGTGCCGGCCAGGCCAGCAGCAGCCAGCCCAGCGGCGGCAAGAAGAAGGTGGCCACCCCCAGGTCGAACAAGGCGCCTATGCCCAGGATGGGCAGCAGCCGCCACGGCAGCACCAGCGACCACTGGCCGTTGAAAGCCAGCAGGCCCAGCCGCACCAGGGCGTTGAAGAGCATGAAGCCCAGCACCAGCGGCACCAGGGGTTTCAAGCGCTGAGGAAACCACCGAGTCAGGCCGGCGCCCGCGAAAGCATTGGACATGGGTACTGCAGGGCCCCGCGCTGGAGCCGGCTGGAAAAGAAAAACGGCCGGGCGACTGCCGGGCCGGGCGCAGTGTGGCGGCGGTGTCTGAAGAGCTTCTTAACACCCCGCGTACACGGTCTGGCGGAGCTTGCCGGCGGGTGGATTGAGCCGCTCGCCGACAATCACGGCCGATGAGAAAAGGATTGTCATTTCCAGGCGGCGCCGCGGCGCCCAACGGCGCGTGGACGCCGCAGGCTCTCGTGATCTTGTGCGCATTGTGGTGCGCGGGACCGGGCAACTGGCCATTGTGGCGGCAGCTCATGTCGCTGCCGGAACTGCAGGGCGGACGGCTGCCGCTGCTGGCTTTCAGCATGGCTTTTGGCATTGCCGGGGTGCTGGCCGCGCTGCTGGCGCCGCTGGCGTGGCCACGGCTGGTCAAGCCGCTGCTGAGCTTCGCACTGCTGTGCACCGCGGGAGCGGCGCACTTCATGGGCAGCTACGGCGTGGTGCTGGACACGACCATGATGGTCAACGTGCTGCAGACCGATGCACGCGAGGTGCGCGACCTGCTGGGCCTGCCGCTGCTCTTGAGTTTCACGTTCCTGGCGCTGCTGCCCATGCTGTGGCTGTGGCGGCGCCCGCTGGCCCGCCCGGGGCTGTGGCGCGGTTTAGCCCGCAACATGGCGATGTTCGTGGGTGGGCTGGCGTTGGCGGCGGGCCTGATCTACGCGACCTTCGCCGACTTCTCCTCGCTCATGCGCAACCACACCACGCTGCGCTACATGATCAGCCCCATCAACGGCTGGTACTCGTTCACGCGCGCCCTGGTGGACGAGCGCTCCACCCGCCGCGACGAACCGCCCGCCCCCGCCGGCCGCGATGCCGCGCTCGCCGCCCGCCGCGCCGGCACGCCGCCGCCGCTGCTGGTGCTGGTGGTGGGCGAAACGGCGCGCGCCGACCACTTCTCGCTCAACGGCTACGGCCGGCCGACCAACCCGGGCCTGTCCAAGCTGCCGGTGGTGAGCTTTACCGACGTGACGTCCTGCGGCACCAGCACGGCCGCTTCGCTGCCGTGCATGTTTTCGCTGCTGGGCCGCGAGGGCTTTCAATCGCTGAAGCAACCGCAGGAAAACCTGCTGGACGTGCTGCAGCACGCCGGGCTGGCCGTGCTGTGGCTGGACAACCAGTCCGGCTGCAAGGGCTTGTGCAATCGTGTGCACAACGCCATGGCCAGCGATCTGCCTGCCGGCGCGCCGCCCCTGCCGCCGCAACTTTGCAAGACCGACGGCGAGTGCCTGGACATGGCGCTGCTGCACGGCCTGGACGAGCGCCTGGCGCAATTGCCCGCCGACCAGCGTGAGCGCGGCGTCGTGCTGGTGCTGCACCAGATGGGCAGCCACGGCCCGGCCTACTTCCTGCGCTCGCCGCCAAATGCGAAACCCTTCCAGCCGGAGTGCACCAACACCGCGCTGCAGCACTGCGACCCGCAGGCGCTGGTGAACGCCTACGACAACTCCATCGCCTACACCGACCAGGTGCTCACGGCGCTGACGGGCTGGCTGCAGCAGCGCACCCAGGCCTGGACGCCGGGGCTGCTGTACGTGTCCGACCACGGCGAGTCCTTGGGCGAGAACAACCTGTACCTGCACGGTCTGCCCTACGGCATGGCGCCGCGCGCCCAAAAGCACGTGCCCATGGTCGCCTGGTGGCCACGGGCCACCGAAGCCGCCACGGGCCTGAGCCTGGATTGCCTGCGCCAGCGGCGCGACGAGGCGCTGTCGCACGACCACCTCTCCCACAGCGTGCTGGGCTGGATGCAGGTGCAAACCAGCGCCTACCGCCCCGAGCTGGACATTTTCAAAAGCTGCCGCAAGCCCTGAACGTTGCGGCGGAGCGGGCTTTGCAAGGCCCGCTCCGGATCGGGTGAATCCCTGCCGCACCCTGGCTGGGCCAGCGCTGAAAAGCGCCGCCCTCGCCGCCGCCGGCGGTGTCCGGTCAGAACAGCTCGCCCTGCACGCCCGCCGCCGGCTCCGACACGCCAGCGGCCTGGACCGCCGGCCGGGGTGCAGCAGGCGCCGCAGCGCCGCAAGCGACGGGCACGGGCCGCTGGAACTGCGACAAATCCAGCGCCAGCGGCTGCAGGTTGAGGCCCAGGCGGGCGCAGGCCTTGTGCAGGCGCTGCGACAGCAGCTCGCCCCAGACGCCCTGCCCGCGCATGCGGTGGCCGAAGCGCGAGTCGTTCTCGCGCCCGCCGCGCAGCTCGCGCATGCGCGCCATCACGTGCGCCGCGCGCTGCGGGAAATGCTGGTGCAACCATTGCTGGAACAGCGGGTTCACCTCCCAGGGCAGGCGCAGCGCGATGCTGAAGGCACGGCTGGCGCCGGCGTCGCGCGCGGCCTCCAGGATGCGCTCCAGTTCCGGCTCGTTGAGCAGCGGGATCAGCGGCGAGACGCTCACGCCCACCGGCACGCCCGCGCGCGCCAGCGTTTCCATCGTCCGCAGCCGGCGTGCCGGCGCCGTGGCGCGGGGCTCCATCAGCCGCGCCAGCTTCGCGTCCAGCGTGGTGATGGAGACGTAGACGGCAGCCAGCCGCTGCGCGGCCATGGGGGCGATGAGATCCAGGTCACGCTCTATGCCGGAGGACTTGGTGACGATGCTGAAGGCGTGCCGGTGCTCGGCCAGCACTTCGATCAGGCCGCGCGTGATGCGCAACTGGCGCTCGGCCGGCTGGTAGGCGTCGGTGGCCGAGCCCAGGCTCAGGAGCGACGGTTCGTAGCTTGGGCTGGCGAAGGCCTCGCGCAGCTTTTGCGCCGCGTTGGTCTTGGCGACGATGCGCGTTTCGAAGTCCAACCCCGGCGAGAGGTCCAGATAGCTGTGCGTGGGCCGCGCGAAGCAGTAGATGCAGCCGTGCTCGCAGCCCCGGTAAGGGTTGATGGACAGGTCGAAGGGGATGTCCGGCGAGTCGTTGCCCGCCAGGATGCTGCGCGCCGATTGCTCGATGATTTGCGTGCGCGGCGCGGCGCGCTCCTGCAGCGCGGCCTGCGCCAGCGTCCCCCAGCCATCGTCGAAACCCTCGCGGTCCACCGCCTCGAAGCGCGAGGCGATGTTGCGCGACGCGCCTCTGCCCTTGAAGGGCACGAAGTGCACGGGAGCGACGCCAGGGGCGTGCGCGGCGGCGTCAGGGGGTTGAGCGGTACGCATACTGTATATTTATACAGTTGCCTGCCGCTGCGCAAGCCCCTTGTGGGGGCGGTGGCCGCCCTGCCACGCGAAGTGGCGCCGGGCTGGAGAAGGTTGGCGTTAGCCGTCGTAGGCGCTACCAGGCGCCAGGTTGTCGAACTTGGTCAGCGGCTTCAGGAAGGTCAGCTTCACCGTGCCCACGGGGCCGTTACGCTGCTTGCCGATGATGACCTCGGCCACGCCCGGCTCCTTGGACTCCTTGTTGTAGTACTCGTCGCGGTAGATGAACATGATCACGTCCGCGTCCTGCTCGATGGCGCCGGACTCGCGCAGGTCGCTCATCATGGGCCGCTTGTCGGGGCGCGTTTCCACCGAGCGATTGAGCTGCGACAGCGCGATCACCGGGCAGTGCAGCTCCTTGGCCAGGGCCTTCAGGCCGCGGGAAATCTCGCCGATGACGGTGGCGCGGTTTTCCTCGTTGGCGCCGGAGCCGCTCATGAGTTGCAGGTAGTCGATGACGATGAGGCCCAGCCGCCCGCATTGGCGCGCCTGGCGCCGGGCGCGGGCGCGCAGCTCGGCGGGATTGAGGGCAGGCGTCTCGTCGATGAAGACGCTGGCCTTGCTCAGGCGGTCCACGGTCTCGGTGAGGCGGCTCCACTCGTCGTCGCGCAGTGCGCCGGTGCGCAGGTGCTGCTGGTCGATGCGGCCGAGCGAGCCCACCATGCGCAGCGCCAGTTGCGCGGCGCCCATTTCCATGGAGAACACCACCACGGGCAGGCCTTCGTGCACGGCCACGTGCTCGGCGATGTTCAGGGCGAAGGCCGTCTTGCCCATGGACGGCCGCGCGGCCAGCACGATCAGGTCGCCCGGCTGCAGCCCGGCGGTCATGCGGTCCATGTCGTAGAAGCCGGTGCGCACGCCGGTGACTTCCTCGGCGCCGTTCTCGGCCAGCTCCGTCACGCGGTCGATGAGCTGCATGACCAGGTGGTCCATGCTCTGGAAGCCCGCCTTCTGGCGCGAGCCCTCCTCGCCGATCTTGAAGATCTTGCCCTCGGCCTCGTCCAGGATCTGCGACACGGCGCGGCCCTGGGGATTGAAGGCGTTGGTGGCGATCTCGTCGCTGGCCTCGATGAGCTTGCGCAGGATGGCGCGCTCGCGAACGATTTCGGCGTAGCGGCGCAGGTTGGCGGCGCTGGGCACGCTTTGCGCCAGCGCGTTGAGGTAGGCCAGGCCGCCGCACTCCTCGGCCTTGCCCAGGCTTTGGAGCTGCTCGAAGACGGTGATGACGTCGGCGGGCTTGCTGCCGCTGATGAGGTTGCCGACGGCCGCGTAGATCAGCCGGTGCTCGTAGCGGTAGAAATCGCCCTCGGAGAGCGTGTCGCCGGCGCGGTCCCAGGCGGCGTTGTCCAGCAGCAGGCCGCCGAGCACGCTTTGCTCGGCTTCGATCGAATGGGGCGGGACGCGCAGGCGCGCCACCTCGTCGTCGCGCGGGGCGGAGGAGGCGTCACGGGGGGGGAATACGGCAGGCATCGCGGGATGATACGGCGCGGCCGGGACCGCTTTGGCCGGCGGGGCGGGCGGCGCTGGATACCTGCCAAGCCCTGAAGGATTCGCTTGGCAAGCCCGGCCGGCACCCCACCGGGCGCGGTGCACGGCACATCGGGAAACCCAAAGAAAAAGGCCGGCATGGCCGGCCCTTCGTGGTCCGCGCGGGCATGAAGCCCGCGGCGGCTCGTGCGCTTGAAGGCGCTTATTCCGCTTCGGCGACGACCTTGATGGTCAGCTCGACCACCACGTCGGTGTGGGCGGCCACGTTCACCGGGAACTCGCCGACGGCCTTGAGCGGGCCGTTGGGCAGGCGCACTTGCGACTTGACGATCTCGAAGCCCTTGGCCTTGAGCGCGTCGGCGATGTCGGCGTTGGTCACCGAGCCGAACAAGCGGCCGTCCACGCCCGCCTTCTGGGCGATCTGGACGGTCTGGCCGGCCATGCGCTCGCCCAGGGCTTGGGCGGCGGTCAGCTTCTCGGCGGCGGCCTTTTCGAGCTCGGCGCGGCGGGTGGCGAATTCCTGCAGCGCGGCCTCGGTGGCGCGGCGCGCCTGCTTGGTCGGGATCAGGAAGTTGCGGGCGTAGCCGTCCTTGACTTTGACGACGTCACCCAGGTTGCCCAGGTTGGCGATCTTTTCGAGCAGGATCACTTGCATGGTGCTGCTTCCCTATCAGAGCTTGTGCTGGTCGCTGTACGGCAGCATCGCCAGGAAGCGCGCGCGCTTGATGGCGGTGGTCAGCTGACGCTGGTAGAAGGCGCGCGTGCCGGTCAGGCGGGCCGGCGTGATCTTGCCGTTCTCGCCGACGAAGTCGCGCAGCGTGTCGATGTCCTTGTAGTCGATCTGCTCGACACCGGCGACGGTGAAGCGGCAGAAGCGCTTGCGGCGGAACAGCAGCGATTGCTGGTTGCGCTTGGGCTTGCGGTCCTTGTTCAGGCGACCTTTTCCACGGGGCGGGGCCATAGTGACTCCTTGAATCCAGATTCGAAATTGCGAACAGTTCGGCGCGGCTTGACGGTTGAGGTGTCAGTCCAGCGCCGTGACATGGAAGAGCAGACCGCGTCCACTGCGCCCTGCACTGAGGAAACCGGCGAACTCGCCGCCGTCTCCCAGCGCCAGAGCGCCCACGCGCCGCGTGATCTCCCCTATCGCCACCGCGCGGATCTCCAGCGAGACCCGGCGCGGCTGGCCGTCTTCCAGGACTTGCGACTCGTGCTTGAGTCCCAGGTCCAGGGCCGGCAGCCCGGCGGGGGTGTAGCGCAGGGCACCGCGTTCGACGAGCTGGGCACTGAGCACCAGCCGGTTGACGCCTGCGGCGGCCTGCATCGGCGGCGGCGCGGACGACGCGCCAGCGCTCATCAGGCGGCGCTCTCCTGAGCGGCCTTGCGAGCTTCTTCCTTCTCAACGGCCTTCATCATCACCGACGGGCTCGTTTCAGCCTTGTCCTTGGCGACGGTCAGGTGGCGCAGCACGGCGTCGTTGAAGCGGAAGCCGGTTTCCAGCTCGCCCAGCGTTTCCTTGCTGCACTCGATGTTCAGGCACAGGTAATGCGCCTTGGCCAGCTTCTGGATCAGGTAGGCCAGTTGACGGCGGCCCCAGTCCTCGACGCGGTGCACCTTGCCACCACCGTTGGTGACCAGGGTTTTGTAGCGTTCCAGCATGGCCGGAACCTGTTCGCTCTGATCCGGGTGGATCAGCAGGATGATTTCGTAATGACGCATGAAGACTCCTTGTGGGTTTCCAAAAACGGAAAGCCGCTCCTCTGCGTCTTGAAGAGGAACGGCAAGGCAAGCCCGCGATTATAGCAGTGGAGTGGGGAAAGCCCCAAACCGGGGGTCTCGCGCCTGCAACGGCATGCGTGAAAAAGCCCAAGCAGGCTTGGGCTTTCGAAGGGGATTCACCCGCGGCGGCGCTGCGCGCGCAACCGCCGGGTGAAAGCTCAGCGCCGGATCAGCGCTTGGCCAGGCGCTGCCAGGTCTCGACCACACTGTCGGGGTTGAGCGAGATGGAGACGATGCCCTCGGAGGCCAGCCAGTCGGCGAAGTCCGGGTGGTCGCTGGGGCCCTGGCCGCAGATGCCCACGTACTTGCCGGTGGCGCGGCAGGCAGCGATGGCGCGCGAGATCAGCGCCTTGACGGCGGGGTCGCGCTCGTCGAAGTCGTTGGCCAGCAGCTCCAGGCCGGAGTCGCGGTCCAGGCCCAGCGTGAGCTGCGTCAGGTCGTTGGAGCCGATGGACATGCCGTCGAAGTGCTCCAGGAACTGCTCGGCCAGGATGGCGTTGCTGGGCACCTCGCACATCATGATGAGCTTCAGGCCGTCCTGGCCGCGCTTCAAGCCGCGGTTGGCCAGCATCTCGCCCACCTTCTGCGCCTGCGCCACGGTGCGCACGAACGGCACCATGATCTCGACGTTGGTCAGGCCCATGTCGTTGCGCACGCGCTTGAGCGCCTCGCACTCCATGCCGAAGGCGTCGCTGAAGTCGCCGCTGATGTAGCGGGAGGCGCCGCGGAAGCCCAGCATGGGGTTCTCTTCGTCCGGCTCGTAGCGGGTGCCGCCGATGAGCTTGCGGTACTCGTTGGACTTGAAGTCCGACAGGCGCACGATCACGGGCTTGGGCCAGAAGGCCGCGGCGATGGTGGCCACGCCTTCGGCGAGCTTGTCCACGTAGAAGGCGCGCGGCGAGGCGTGGCCGCGGGCCACGGACTCCACGGCCTTCTTCAGGTCGTCGTCGATGTTGGGATAGTCGAGGATGGCCTTGGGGTGGACGCCGATGTTGTTGTTGATGATGAATTCCAGCCGCGCCAGGCCCACGCCCGCGCTGGGCATCTGGGCGAAGTCGAAGGCGAGCTGCGGGTTGCCCACGTTCATCATGATCTTGATGGGGCAGTACGGCATTTCGCCGCGCTGCACCTCGCTGATCTCGGTTTCCAGCAGGCCGTCGTAGATGAAGCCCGTGTCGCCCTCGGCGCAGGAGACGGTCACCAGGGCGCCGTCGGCCAGCGTCTCGGTGGCGTCGCCGCAGCCCACCACGGCCGGGATGCCCAGCTCGCGCGCGATGATGGCCGCGTGGCAGGTGCGGCCGCCGCGGTTGGTGACGATGGCCGAGGCGCGCTTCATCACCGGCTCCCAGTTGGGGTCGGTCATGTCGGCCACCAGCACGTCGCCGGGCTGCACGCGCTCCATCTCGGCGATGCTGCGCACCAGGCGCACGGGGCCGGTGCCGATCTTCTGGCCGATGGCGCGGCCTTCGGCCAGCACGGTGCCCTTGCCCTTGAGCTTGTAGCGGTGCTCGACCTTGCCTTCGGCCTGGCTCTTCACCGTCTCGGGGCGGGCCTGCAGGATGTAGAGCTGGCCGTCCTCGCCGTCCTTGCCCCACTCGATGTCCATCGGACGGCCGTAGTGCTGCTCGATGATGAGGGCGAACTTGGCCAGCTCCACCACGTCGGCATCGTTCAGCGCGTAGCGGTTGCGCTGCTCAGGCGGCGTGTCCACGGTGCGCACCAGGCGGCCGGTGGCGGCCTTTTCCTCGGGGCTGGCGAACTCCATGCGGATGAGCTTGGAGCCCAGGTTGCGGCGGATGACGGAGAACTTGCCCGCCTTGAGCGCCGGCTTGTGCACGTAGAACTCGTCGGGGTTGACGGCGCCCTGCACCACCGTCTCGCCCAGGCCATAGCTAGCGGTGATGAAGACCACGTCCTTGAAGCCGCTCTCGGTGTCGATGGTGAACATCACGCCGGCGGCACCCAGGTCGGAGCGCACCATGCGCTGCACGCCCGCGGACAAGGCCACGTCGCTGTGGGCGAAGCCCTTGTGCACGCGGTAGCTGATGGCGCGGTCGTTGTAGAGCGAGGCGAACACTTCCTTCATCTTGTGAAGGATGTCGTCGATGCCGCTGACGTTGAGGAAGGTCTCCTGCTGGCCGGCGAAGGAGGCGTCAGGCAGGTCTTCGGCGGTGGCGGAGGAACGCACGGCGAAGCTGGCGCCGGGGTGGCCGGCGGTCAGCCGGGCGAAGTCCTCGCGCACGGCGGCTTCAAAGGCGGGTGGGAACGGGGCGTCCGTCACCCAGCCGCGGATCTCGGCGCCGGCCTCGGTGAGGGCACGCACGTCGTCCACATCCAGGCTGGACAGCCGGGCGTTGATCTTCTCGGTGAGGTCGTTGAACTTCAGGAACTCGCGGAAGGCATGCGCCGTGGTGGCGAAGCCCGTGGGCACGCGCACGCCGGTGGCGGCGAGCTGGCTGATCATTTCGCCCAGCGAGGCGTTCTTGCCGCCGACCGACTCGACGTCGGTCATGCGCAGCTGCTCGAAAGGCAGGACCAGTGCGGTCGCGGCTTGAAGGTTGGACATGGAAAAGCTCCGTGATGATGGGAAACCTGGAGCCCTGCGCGCAGCCGCTGACACGTCACGCGTGTGACAAGTCACGCGTGCCTGATGTGCACTTGTTCTTGGTGTTCTTGAATGGACAGGCCCGGGACGCTGGTGCCGACGGGGCCGCAAGGCGAATGCGCAGGATTCTACGCAAGCGCCACCTATGATCGTGACAACTCCTGCACTTGCTGTAAGTCATGCCCAACAGAACCGTGTTCTTTGTCTCCGATGGCACCGGCATCACCGCCGAGACTTTCGGCAACTCCATCCTGGCGCAGTTCCCGGCCAAGCACCGGCATGTGCGGCGTCCCTTCATAGACAGCGTCGAGAAGGCCACCCACGTGGCCGCGGAGATCGAGGCCACGGCGCAACGCGAAGGCAAGCGGCCCATCATCTTCCTCACGCTGGTCAACGAGGACGTGCGCCGCATCCTCAAGGAGTCGCCGCACGGGCTGGTGCTGGACATGTTCAACACCTTCGTCGAGCCGCTGGAGGCGGAGTTCGGCGTGAAGTCCAACCACCGCGTGGGCCGCTTCTCCGACGTGGCCAAGAGCGAGGAGTACAACGAGCGCATCGAGGCCATCAACTTCTCGCTGGCGCATGACGACGGCCAGTCCGCCCGCAACCTGGAGAGCGCCGACGTGATCCTGGTGGGCGTGAGCCGCAGCGGCAAGACGCCCACCTCGCTCTACCTGGCCATGCAGCACGGCATCAAGGCCGCCAACTACCCGCTCATCCCCGACGACTTCGAGCGCCACCAGATCCCCTCGTCGCTGGCGCCGCACAAGCGCAAGTGCTTCGGCCTGAGCATCGACCCCGAGCGCCTGGCGCAAATCCGCAACGAGCGCCGCCCGGACAGCAAGTACGCCTCGCTGGAGAACTGCCGCTGGGAGGTGCGCCAGGCCGAGCAGATGATGCGCCGCGAAGGCATCAGCTGGCTGAGCTCCACGCACAAGTCCATCGAGGAGATCGCCACCACCATCCTGCGCGACATCCGGCCCGACCGATTGATTTACTGAGGCCAAACCCCTTCCCATACAAAACGGCAGCTCAGGCTGCCGTTTTTATTTTTGTACCGCCCTTCCCCACCGGCGTGCATTTGGCGCAAGGCCAAAAGTCACATTTCCAAAGCCATGACATTCTCCCCGCGACTCGAACGGGGATAAGCCCCATATCGTTCACCGCCGGCATTTTCAAATGAGCGCAGTGATTTACAGGGAGTTCCCTCTCCCCCTTGGCCTTCACCCCTCAGGGGGGTGCATTTAAATTACTCCGCACCTAAAGTGCACATATCGAAGCGCCGGATATAAACCACAGCCCGCCGACAAGGCTGCTCGACGGCGCCGACATAAAACCTTTTTCCCCAACCCCACGGACCGAATATCCAACATTCGGGAAAGGACGCCGTGCACGCAAAATCTTTATTCAGCCCTCATTGCCGAACACATTCTCATAGCCACCCCGGAGTACAAGCATGACCCACACGACGCTTCAATATACCCTGGCCTCGGCCGCCTTCGCCCTGGGCCTGTCGCTGCAAACGCTGCCCGTCCAAGCCCAGGACAACAAGGCCGACCTGGACGACGCCCCCACGGCATCGGCCAGCGGCTCGCCCCTTGGGCCGGCCGTTTATGGCGACAAAATATCGCTGGGCGCCGGCCATATCCGCACCTTCACGCGGCATTACCAGGACGGAACGCCCTATGCCATCGGCGTGCGCTTCCCCGGCGCCACCCTCAAGCAATTGCCCACGGAACCCAACGACGGCCTCAATTGCTGGGACCTCAACGCCGACAACCGGATCGACCTGCACGACGAATGCTCAGGCGGCCACAACCGCAGCCTGTTTTTCGGCAAGAACAACACGCCCTTCCAATGGATTTCCGTGGATTGGGAGCCTCATGGCCATGTACCTGAGGATATTTATGGCGCTCGCCATTTTGATTTCCACTTCTACATGACCGGCTTCGTGGAGCGCAACCAGATTGCGGTCGGCCCCTGCATGCCGGGCACCATCAACTGCGCGCAACACGAGGTCGCGGTTCGCCCCGTGGCACCGCAATACCTGCACCCGGACTTCTTCAACACCAACCTGGCCTTCTCCCGCATGGGCAACCATTGGGCCGACCGCACCAGCCCGGAATTCCACGGCCAGCCCTTCACCCAGACTTTCATATTGGGCTCCTACGATTCGAAAATCACCTTTTACGAGCCCATGGTGAGCCTGGATTACCTGCTGAGCAAGCCCAACCAGTGCCACCCCGTCAAGCAGCCGGCCAAGTTTCAATCGGCGGGTTATTACCCCACCGAATACTGCATACGGCACAACAGCGCCACGGACGTTTATACGGTGTCGCTGCAGAAATTCGTGCGCCGGACCGCCAATTGAGCGCATGCCCTCAACAATAAAAAGCCGACAAAGCGTCAACCATTCCCTCTGACTCATTTTCTACCCCAGGAGCATTATCATGGAACAATTCGATGCCATCGTGATCGGCGCCAGCGTGGCCGGCTCTCCCACCGCCACCTGGCTGGCCCGCAAGGGTTATAAAGTGCTGATGGTGGACAAGGCCACCTTTCCCCGCGACACGAATTCCACGCATTTCGTCTGGCCGCGCGGCGTGTCTTATTTGAACCGCCTAGGCGTGGCCGACAAGATCACGGCCACTACGCCGCACTTCACCAACGTCGAGGTGAATATCGAGGGCATACGCCTGCGCGGCCACGTGCCGCTGGCCGACCTCAAAAAGCGCTTCATGGCCCTGCACGGCAATGACCACGGCGTGGTCGGCTATTACAGCGGCCCGCGCCGTTTCCACCTGGACCAATTGCTGCTCGACAACGCCCAGGAAAATGGCGTGGACGTGCGGCTGCGCACCCACCTGCGCGGCCTGCTCATGGAAAACGGCCGCGTGGTGGGTATTCGCGCCGAAACGGCCGACGGCCAGGAATTGCTGGCCCGTGCCCGCGTGGTGATTGGCGCCGACGGCCGGGTTTCATCGTTCGCTTCCATGGTGGGCGCCCAAACCACTCATGTGCGCGAGAAGTCCACGTTTGCCTACTATGGTTATTTCTCCGGCATCGAGAAACCCGAATTGGTTATCCACAAAAGGGGCCGTTTCGGCACCGCCATATTCCCGACCAATGAAAATAAACACTTGGTCCTGGTTTATGGCCCGACCGCGTGGTGGAGCGATTTCAGTGCCCATCCCGGCGAGAATTTCCAGCGCATCTACCGCTACGTCGCGCCGGAGGTGGCCGAGCTCGTGGCGCGCGCGCAGCGCACGGAGCCCTTCAAGGCCATGGGCCGCATGGTGGCCTACCACCGGGAGAACTGGGGCAACGGCTGGGCGCTGGTGGGCGACGCCGGCAGCTTCAAGGACCAGTGGACGGCCATGGGCATCACCCACGCGCTGCGCGACGCGGAATTGATTTCCCAATATCTCGATGGGTATTTGCAGGGGGAAGTTTCCTGGTCCGACGCCTTGTCCGCCTATGCCGGCGTGCGCATGCAGGACTATGAAAGCTACTGGAATTTCGTCTGCGACGGCGCCGAAATGCAGCCCTATACCGCCGAACAATTGTCCTACTTCAAGGCCGTGTCGGAAAACCAGGACTCGGTGAACAAACTCATAGGCCAGATTGGCGACACGGTGAAATTCGAGGACTCCATTGCCCTCGACGCATCGCAGCTCGAAAACCACGGCACGCACTTCCGCAGCTTTGAAGCGGCCGGACGCCAGAACTTCGACAACCCCTTCAAGCGCGAGCCCAAGGCCGAACCAGCCCTGGCGTGAAATTGCCTGAACCCTCATCAAGGAGCCCACCATGCCTACCGAAGCAGTGCAGCTGGACAGCAAAGTCAAATTTTCCAAATTCCGCGCGCCGGGCACTTGCGGCGAATTCGTTCAGGGACATATCCAGGGACGGGATTTTCTGGTCAATTGCCCCATCGACCTGTACTCCTATGCCGAAGTAGGCACGGCCGACAACGACGGCCTGCACATCGAGCGGGAAAGCGATTATTTCAAGATTCGCGACACGCTCACGCTGGCGGCTTACGAGCTGTTTTTGCCGCTGCGCCATGACATCCAGGTTAACAGCCCTATTCCGCGCGGCAAGGGCATGGCCTCCAGCTCGGCCGACATTGGCGCGGCGCTGAGCGCGTATCTGCACGCATGCGGCCAGCAAGTGTCGCCCCAGATATTCGCCCGGCTGCTGACCGAAGTGGAACCTTCGGACTGCGTGCATTTCGCCGGTATCGCCCATTTGAATCACCTCACGGGCGATTTGCTGGAGAGTTTGCCGCCCCCTTCCGGCATGCGCGCCCTCATCGTGGATTGCGGCGGCGAAATCGACACGCTGTGCTATGACCGGCAACGCGCCCGCGCGGTGTACCGCAATCACGAAGATTGCATCACCGAGGCGCTGAGCCTGTTGAAACAGGGTTTGCATGCCAACGACCCGGCCGTCATCGCCGTGGCCGCCACCATGAGCGCGACGCTGAGCCAGCAAATTCACCGCAAACCCCAACTCGAGGATTTATTGGCTTGCACCACGGAAAAAGGTGCACTGGGGGTCAATTGCGCGCACAGCGGCTCGGTGCTGGGCATTCTTTACCGCGAAGACAGCCGGCTCACGCACGAATTGCTGGACACGGTGCGCCGGGAATTCGGCGATTCACTGTCCATCGTGGGCGACTACAGAATCATTGGCGGAGGCTGCGATGTCTTCTGATGCCGGCATGGCCATTTTCGACACGCGGTTTCACAACCCGTCCATCTTCAGCGTCCGCGCCACGGCGAACGCCAGGGACGTGCTGGATTTCTGCGTACCGGCCAATCCCTATTTTCCGCCACCCGCGCTGGTGGATCGCATCCAGGCCGGCTTGGCCGACACCTTGAAGTACTACCCGGACTACGCTCCGGTGCACCAGGAAAACATCAGCCGCCTGATCGGCCTGCCGGTCGAAAACATCGTCGTGGCCAACGGGGTGACGGAAATCATCACCCAGCTCTGCCTGGCCGCCGAGGCGCCATTGCTCACCGACGTGCCCACCTTCGGCCGCTGGACGGATTTGCCGCTGCAATACGGCATGCCCATTCATTTCCTGGAGCGGCGCAAGGAAAACGGGTTTCGCCTGACGGTGGAAGAGATCGTCGCCAAGGTGAAATCCACCCAGGCCCGCACTTTCATCCTTTGCAATCCCAGCAACCCGACCGGGGCCTGTTCCAGCGAGGCGGATATCGCCCGCCTGCTGGACGAATTGAGCCATCTGGCGCTGGTCGTCATCGATGAATCCTTCATCGATTTCGCCGCCACGCCCTCGGCCGAGCGGCTGGTGCTGCGCCACGACAACGCCATGGTGGTGAAAAGCATGGGCAAGTCCCTGGGCTGGCACGGCATGCGCCTGGGTTATGGCGTGGCCCACACGGCGCTGGCCGAGCGGGTGCGTGCACGCCTGCCTTACTGGAATATCAACGGCTTGGCGGGCCAGGTGCTCAGGGACTTGCAGGACTTCCACGAGGAATACCGCGCGAGCTTCCCCAAGGTCGCCGCGGACAGGCGCTACATGCAGGAGCGCTTGGGAGAAATCAGCACTCTGGTGGTTTATCCCTCGGAGGCGAATTTCATCCTCGTCGAATTGCCGGCCGGGGTTTCCGGCAAGGCGCTGCGCAACGATTTACTGCAGCGCCACGCCATCTTCGTGCGCGAGTGCAGCAACAAGGTGGGCGGCAGCGAAGCCCTGCTGCGCCTGGTGGTGCGCAAGCGGCCGGACGTGGACCGGCTGGTCGCGGCCCTCAAGGACGTGCTCGCCACGGCCTGAGCCCGCCCGCTTCAAGCCACTCAGGTCACGGCAGCCTCGGCAGCGCCGGGGCCGCCGTGCTGTTCGCTGTGAAGCGGCACCGGCGGCCACACCGCCATCGCCGCTTCCACCACCTGCTCCAGCTTGGGCAGGCCCGCGCCGTTGCGCGCTATCACGCTCATGCCCGCCACCGTGGCGATGAAGAAGGCGGCCAGCGCGGCGGCATCCGCCGCGGCGGGCAACTGAGCGTCCGCCTGCGCCTGCGCCAGCCGCTGGCGCAACAAGCCCTCGTTGCCCTGCAGCGCCTGCCGCAAGGCCTGCTCCACCCCCGGCGACATGGCGCTGGTGCCGCAATCGGCCGCGCCGCTGACGATGAAGCAGCCGCCGGGCAGCTGCGGATCGGCAAACAGCGCGGCCAGCGCGCGCAGGAACTCCCACACCGCCTCGCGCCCGTCCGGGTTGGCCAGCATGCGCGCCGCCAGGCCGCTCAGGCGCCGCTCGGCATAGCGGCTCAGCGCCGCCAGGTACAGCCGCTCCTTGTCGCCGAAGGCGGCGTACAGGCTGGGCTTGTTGATGCCCATCTCGGCCGTCAGCTCCGACAGCGAGGCCTTCATGAAGCCCTGGCGCCAGAACACGCGCAGCGCGGCGTCCAGCGCCTGGTCAGCGTCAAAGGAGCGGGGGCGTCCGCGTTCCGTCGCCATGGCGGGTCTCCAAAAGGTTCTTGAAAATTATATTCCGATCGGTACAGTATACCTGTCGGTACAGAAATCCGGCTTCACTGAACGGTTCCGCCCCGCAGGGGCATTCATTTGGAGATCGCCATGGCAAGACTGACGGGCAAGAACGTGCTGATCACCGGCGGCACCAGTGGTATCGGCTTGGCCACGGCCAGGCTGTTCATCCAGGAAGAGGCGCGCGTGGTCATCACCGGGCAGGACGCGCAGCGCGTGGCCGAGGCGGCGCGGCGGCTGGGCCCGCAGGCCATGGGCCTTCGTGCGGACGTGACCTCGCTGTCGGACATGGCCGCCGCCGCGCAGCAGATCAAGGCGGCGCTGGGCGGTCTGGACGTGGTGTTCGCCAACGCCGGCATCGCGTTGCCCAAGACGATCGCCGAGGTGGACGAAGCGCACATCGACAGCCAGCTCGCCGTGAATTTCAAGGGCGTGCTCTACACCATCCAGAAGATGCTGCCGCTGCTGCGCCGGCCAGCCAGCATCGTCATGACCTCCACGGCCATGACGGAGCGCGGCATCGCGGGCATGAGCGTCTACGCCGCGACCAAGGCGGCGGTGCGCTCGCTGGCGCGCTCGCTCTCGGCCGAGCTGCTGGACAAGGGGATTCGCGTGAACGTCGTGAGCCCGGGCCTGACCGAGACGCCCATCTACGGCAAGCTGGGCCTGCCCCAGGCCGCCGTGCAGGAGTGGGCCGGCGCGCTGCTCAAGCAGGTGCCGGCGCACCGGCTGGCGCAGGCCGAGGAGATCGCGCAGGCCGTGCTGTACCTGGCGGGCAACGAGTCGTCCTACGTGACGGGGGCGAATCTGCAGGTGGACGGGGGGATGGCGACGGTGTGAGCGGCGGGGGGCGGCATGGAAAAACGGCGGCTGGGAGCCGCCGTCCGTGACGCATCAGCCCGCCCGCCGCCGCGCCGACTCGTGCAGGCAGATGGCTGCCGCCGCGGCCACGTTGAGCGACTCCTCGCCGCCCGGCTGTGCGATGCGCACGGTCAGCCCGCAGCGCTGCAGCAGCTCTTCGCGCACGCCCTGCCCCTCGTGGCCCATGACCCAGGCGCAGGGCCAGGGCAGCGCCGCCTCGTGCACCGCCTGCGCGGCGTGCGAGCTGGTGGCCACCAGCGGCAATTGCAGGGCGTCCAGGGCGTCCACGTCCACGCCCTCGACCAGCCGCAGGTTGAAATGCGCGCCCATGCCGGCACGCACCACCTTGGGCGACCACAGCGCCACGCTGCCCTTGAGGGCGATCACTTGCGCAAAGCCCAGCGCGGAGGCGCTGCGCAGGATGCTCCCGAGGTTGCCCGCGTCCTGCACGCGGTCCAGCACCACGGCGGCTTGGCCCGCGGCGATGTCCGTCATCGCGGGCGGCACCCACGTGAAGCCGATGCGTGCCGGGGACTCCAGCGCGCTGATGCCGGCGAACAGCGCATCCGGCACCACCACGGCCTTGTCGGCGGCGGCGGCCAGCTCGCGCAGCGCCGGCTGCAGCCAGCCGGACTCGCTCACCACGGCCTGCGCCGGCCGTTGCCCGCGCGCCAGCAGCGCGCGGCAGAGATGGTCGCCTTCCAGCCAGACCAGGCCCAGCTTGCGGTAGGCGGCCGGGTCCTGCGTGAGCTTGCGCAGCTTGACCAGCAGCGGGTTGTCGCGCGAGGTGACGCGTTGCGGCTCGTTCATGCCTCGCCTCCCGCCAGGCGGGCCGCCAGCGCCTCGCGCACGGGGCGGAAGCTGCGGCGGTGCGCGGCGCTGGCGCCATGCTCGCGCAGCGCGGCCAGGTGCGCGGGCGTCGGGTAGCCCTTGTGCACGTCGAAGCCGTAATGCGGCAGCTCGGCATGCATCTCCAGGCACAGCCGGTCGCGGTGCACCTTGGCCAGGATGGAGGCGGCGGAGATGGAGGCCACCAGCGCGTCGCCGCGCACGATGGCCTCGGCCGGGATGCGCAGCGGCGGCAGCCGGTTGCCGTCCACCAGCGCCTTGGCCGGCTTCAGCCTCAAACCCTCCACGGCGCGCTTCATGGCCAGCATGGTGGCGTGCAGGATGTTGAGGCGGTCGATCTCCTCGACGCTGGCCTCGGCGATGCAGAAGCTCAGGGCGTTGGCGCGCACCTCGTCGAAGAGCTGTTCGCGCCGGCGCGCCGTCAGCACCTTGGAGTCGGCCAGGCCCTCGATGGGGTTGGCGTCGTCCAGGATGACGGCGGCGGCGACCACGGGGCCGGCCAGCGGGCCGCGGCCGGCCTCGTCCACGCCGGCCACCAGTCCGGGGACGTCGAAGCACAGCGCCATTTGCTCAGGCCCCAGCCAGCAGTCGTGCGATGACATCGGTGGCGGTGCGCGCCGTGTCGCGGCGCAGCAGGTGATGAAGTTCCATGAATCTTTGTTCCAGCGCTTGCGCGCGCTGCGGGGCGTCGAGCCACTGCAGCACCGCGTCGGCCAGCGCGTTGGGCGTGGCGTCGTGCTGCAGCAGCTCCGGCACCACGAAGTCGCGGCAAAGGATGTTGGGCAGCCCAACCCAGGGCTGGTAGCGCATGCGCTTCATGAGCTGCCAGCTCAGCGGGTGCAGCCGGTAGGCGATGACCATTGGGCGCTTGAACAGCGCGGCCTCCAGCGTGGCGGTGCCGCTGGCGATGAGCGTGGCGTCGCAGGCGGCCAGGGCCTCGTGCGAGCGGCCGTCCAGCAGCTCGACGGGCAGCCCGGCGCCGTGGGCGGCGATGTGCTGGTCCACCAGCGGACGCAGCCCCGGCGCCACCGGCAGGACGAAGCGCAGCGCGGGGCGCGCCGCGTGCAGCCGCCGCACCGCGCCCAGGAAGGCGGGCAGCAGGTTGTTGATCTCGCCGCGGCGGCTGCCGGGCATGACGGCCAGCACGGGCTCGTCGGCCGTGAAGCCCAGCGCCTGGCGCGCGGCGGCGCGCGGCACGTCCAGCGGGATGGCGTCGGCCAGCGGGTGGCCCACGTAGCTGGCCTCAATGCCGTGGCCCTGCAGCAGCTCGGGCTCGAAGGGGAACAGGCACAGCACGTGGTCCGCGCTGCGCCAGAGCTTTTTCACCCGCCCGCCGCGCCAGGCCCAAATGGAGGGGCAGACGAAGTGCACCGTGCGCACGCCGGCCGCCTTGAGCCGCGCTTCCAGGCCCAAGTTGAAGTCCGGCGCGTCCACGCCGATGAAGAGCTGGGGCCGCTCGCGCAGCAGCCGTTCGGCCAGCGCCTCGCGGATGCCGGAGATTTCGCGGTAGTGGCGCAGCGCCTCGGCGTAGCCGTGCACCGCCAGCTTGTCCGAGGGCCACCAGGGCGTGAAACCCTGGGTGGCCATCTTCGGCCCGCCTATGCCCGTGGCCGAGAGCTGCGGCCAGCGCCGGCGCATGCCGCCCAACAGCAGCGATGCGAGGAGGTCACCGGACGCTTCGCCGGCGACCATCGAGAAGCGAGGATCGCCTGCGATGGGTGCCATGGTCGGCTTCAGCGAACGATGCCGCGCTTGGCGCGCTCCAGGAAGTCCAGCATCAGCGCGATGTCGGCGTCTCCCTCGGCGTCCGTGCCGCCGCGCAGCGCCGCGATCTGCGCCTTGGCGGCGTCCATCGTCAGGCCCTCGCGGAAGATGAGCTTGTGCATCTGCTTGACCTGCGCGATGCGCTCGCGGCTGAAGCCGCGGCGGCGCAGGCCCTCGATGTTGAAGCCGCGCGTGGAAGCGGGGTTGCCGTCCACCATCATGAACGGCGGCACGTCCTGCGCCAGCGCGGTGGCGAAGCCGATCATGGCGTGCGCGCCGATCTTGACGAACTGGTGCACGCCGGTGAGGCCGCCGACGATGACCCAGTCGCCCACGTGCACGTGGCCGGCCAGCGTGGCGTTGTTGGCCAGGATGGTCTTGCTGCCCAACTGCACGTCGTGCGCGATGTGCACGTAGGCCATGACCCAGTTGTCGTCGCCCACGCGGGTGATGCCCGTGTCCTGCGCCGTACCGCGGTTGAAGGTGCAGAACTCGCGGATGGTGTTGCCGTCGCCGATGTGCAGCTCGGTGGGCTCGCCGGCGTACTTCTTGTCCTGCGGGGCCGCGCCCAACGAGGCGAACTGGAAAATCTCGTTGTTGCGGCCGATGGTGGTGCGGCCCTCGATCACGCAGTGCGGGCCGACGCGCGTGCCCGCGCCGATGACGACCTCGGGGCCGATGAGCGTGTAGGCGCCGACGCTGACGTCGTCCGCCAGCTCGGCGGCCGGGTCCACCAGCGCGGTGGGGTGGATGAGGGCCATGCGCGGGACGCTCAGGCGACCTTGCGGGTCGTGCACATGATCTGCGCCTCGGCAGCCAGCTCCTCGCCTACCAGGGCGCGCGCGCTGAACTTGGCGATGCCGGCCTTCATGCGCTCCAGCGTCACTTCCAGGCGCAGCTGGTCGCCCGGCTCCACCGGGCGCTTGAAGCGCGCACCGTCGATGCCGACGAAGTAATACACCGTGTTCTCGTCGGGCCCGCTCTCCTCCGAGGAAAAGGCCAGCAGCGCCGAGGCCTGGGCCAGCGCTTCGAGAATGAGTACGCCCGGCATCACGGGGCGGTTCGGGAAATGGCCCGTGAAGTGCGGCTCGTTGATGGTGACGTTCTTGAGCGCCACGATGCGCTTGCCCTTTTCCACCTCCAGCACCCGGTCCACGAGCAGGATGGGGTAGCGGTGGGGCAGCTTCTTGAGAATCTGGTGAATGTCCATCATGAGGTCTTTTTCTCTAGCGCTTTGACGCGCTCGCGCAGGGCGTGCAACTGACGCAACGTGGCTGCGTTTTTCTCCCAGCTCGCATTGTCGTCGAAGGGGAAGGAGCCGCTGTAGCGGCCCGGCTGGCGCACCGAGCGCGTGACCAGCGTGCAGGCCGAGATGTGGACGTGGTCCGCAAGCTCGATGTGGCCCACGAGGCTGGAGGCGCCGGCGATGGTGCAGTGGCGTCCGATGCGCGTGCTGCCGGCGATGGCGACACAGCCGGCGATGGCCGTGTGCGCGCCGATGTGCACGTTGTGAGCGACCTGGATCAGGTTGTCCAGCTTCACGCCGTCCTCGATGACGGTGTCGCCCAGCGCGCCGCGGTCCACGCAGGTGTTGGCGCCGATCTCGACGTCGTCGCCCATGGTGACGGCACCCAATTGTTCGATCTTTTCCCAACGGCCCTGGTTGGGCGCGAAGCCGAAGCCGTCGGCCCCCACCACCACGCCGCTGTGCAGGATGCAGCGCTGCCCCACCGTGCAGCGCTCGCCCAGCACCACGCGCGGCGCCAGCCGCGAGCCCGCGCCCACGCGCGCGCCGCGGCCGACGTGGCTTTGCGTGCCCACCACGGCGTCCGCTTCCACGATGGCGCCGGCGCCCACGAAGGCCAGCGCCTCGATGCGCGCGGACGGGTCCACCACCGCGCCCTCCTCCACCACGGCCGACGGGTGCACGCCCGCGGGCAACGCCGCGCGCGTGCGCGCCGCCCACCATTGCGTCAGGCGCGCGAAGTAGAGGTAGGGGTCGGCCGTGACCAGCGCCGCGCCGCGGGCGGCGGCCTCGTCGCGCAGCGCCGGGGCCACGATCACGCAGCCGGAGCGCGTGCTGGCGAGCTGGCTGCGGTAGCGCGGGTTGGCCAGGAAGCTGATGTGCGTGGGCTCGGCCGACTCCAGCGGCGCGATGCCGTCCATGGCCAGGGCCGGGTCGCCCAGCAGCTCGCCGCCGAGCGCGGCCACGATGTCGGAAAGCGCGACGCTCATGCTTGCAGGCTCATTCAGTGGGACAAAGGCTGCGGCCGCCCAAAAGGCGGCCGCGGGGGAAAAGCTGCCCCGGGACGCCGTGCGGCGTCCCGGGCCTCAGGCGTCACTTGCCGGCGTTGAGCGCGTCTATCACCTTCTTGGTGATGTCCACGCGCCCGCTGGCGAACACGACCTCCTGCAGGATCAGGTCGTACTTTTCCTGGTCGAAGATCTGCTTGATGACCTTGTTGGCGCGCTCGACGACGGAGGCCAGCTCCTCGTTCTTGCGCTGGTTCAGGTCTTCCTGGAACTCGCGGCGGCGGCGCTGGAAGTCGCGGTCCTGCTCGACGAGGTCGCGCTGGCGGCGGGTGCGCTCGGCCTCGCTGAGCGTGGGCGCGTCCTTGTCCAGCTTGTCCGAGGCGGCCTTCAGGCGCGTGGCCATGTCGGCCAGTTCCTTCTCGCGCTTGCCGAACTCGGCCTCCAGCTTGCTTTGCGCGGCCTTGGCCGGCGTGGCCTCGCGCAGCACGCGCTCGCTGTTGACGTAGCCGATCTTCAATTCCTGGGCCTGCGCGCTCGCGCCGGCAGCCGCCAGCGCCGCGGCAAAGACCAGCGACTTCAATCCACCCATGTTCTTCAAAACGCGGTCCCGATCTGGAATTGGAAACGTTGAATTCTATCTGCCGACTGCTTGCGCACCGGCGTGCCTACGCTGAGCTTGAGCGGACCCACCGGCGAGAGCCAGCTCAGGCCCAGGCCCGCGGAGGCGCGCAGGTCCGACAGCGTCATCTTCTCGTCCTCGGCCCACACGTTGCCGGCGTCCATGAAGCCGAAGATGCGCAGCGTCTTGTCGTTGCCCGACCCCGGCACGGGCACGTAGAGCTCCGCGTTGAGGTTGAGCTTGCGGTTGCCGCCCAAGTAGGCGCCGGTGGGGTCCACGCGGCCCAGCGAGCCCTGGTCGAAGCCGCGCACCGAGCCCAGGCCGCCGCCGTAGAAGTTCTTGAACACCGGGTACGGACGGCCGCCGATGCCCTTGCCATAGCCCAGCTCGCCGTTGAGGCCCAGCGTGAAGCGCGGGCCCAGCGCGATGTACTGCTGGATCTGGAAGTTGGTGCGCAGGTAACGCGCGTCGCCCGCGCCGGAGAACTCGGCGTTGACGCGCTGGTAGCGGCCGCGCGTGGGCACCAGGGCGCTGTCTCGCTGGTCGCGGGCCCAGCCCAGCGTCAGCGGCATCGAGACCGCCGTGTCGCCGAAGCTCTCGCGGTACTTGGCGTAGGCCACGGGCAGCGCGCTGCCGCGGATCTCGGTGCGCTCGGCACCGATGCCGAAGAACACCGTGTCGTACTCGGAGAACGGCACGCCAAAGCGTATGGCCGCGCCCGGGGTGATGAGCTGGTAGTCCTCGCCCTGGCTGTTGATTGGGCGGCTGGTGCGGTAGTAGAGGTCTATCGCGCGCGAGATGCCGTCGATGGTGAAGTACGGGTCCACCGTGGAGAGCACCAGTTGCCGGTTGTAGCGGCTGGTGTTGACTTCCACACCCAGGTAGTTGCCGCTGCCGAAGACGTTCTCCTGGCGGATGGAGCCCGACAGCGTGAGCTTTTCGGCGCTGGAGAAGCCCGCGCCCAGCATGAGGTTGCCGGTGGGCTTTTCGGTGACGTTGACGGTGAGGTCCACCTGGTCCAGCGCGCCGGGCACCTCGTCGGTATCGACGGCAACGTTGCTGAAGTAACCCAGGCGGTCCACGCGGTCGCGCGAGAGCTTGATGCGCTGACCGTCGTACCACGACGACTCGAACTGCCGGAACTCGCGGCGCACCACCTCGTCGCGCGTGCGCGTGTTGCCCGCCACGTTGATGCGGCGCACGTAGACGCGGCGCTGCGGGTCGGCCGCCAGCACCAGCGCCACCTGGCCGTTGGCGCGGTCGATCTCGGGGCGCGACTCCACGCGGGCGAAGGCATAGCCGTAGAAGCCGAAGCGCTCGGTGAACTGGCGCACGGTCTCGGCCACGTCCTCGCTGCGGTAGGGCTCGCCGGGCTTGACCTTGACCAGGGCGCGGAACTCGTCTTCCTTGCCCAGCAGGTCACCTTCAAGCCGCACGCCGGTGACGGTGTAGGGCTGGCCCTCGCGCACGTTGATGGTGATGGAGATGTCCTGCTTGTCCGGCGAGATCGTGACCTGCGTGGACTCGACGTTGAACTCCAGGTAGCCGCGGTTGGTGTAGTAGGCGCGCAGCGTCTCCAGATCGGCGTTGAGCTTGGCGCGGGAGTAGCGGTCGGTCTTGGTGTACCAGGTCAGCCAGCCGCCGGTGGTCTGCTCCAGCAGGCCCAGCAGCGTGCTCTCGGAGAAGGCCTTGGCGCCGACGATGCGGATGTCCTTGATGCGCGCCGTGTCGCCTTCGACGATGGTGAAGGTGACGTTGACGCGGTTGCGCTCCTGCGGCGTGATGGTCGTGACCACCTCGGCGCCGTAGAGGCTGCGCGAGAGGTACTGGCGCTTGATCTCCTGCTCGGCGCGGTCCACCGTGGCGCGGTCGAAGGGCAGGCCCTCGCCGATGCCGGCGGACTTCAGCGACTTCAGCAGCGTGTCCTTGTCGAACTCCTTGAGGCCCACGAAGTTGACGTCGGCAATGATGGAGCGCTCATCGACCACCACCACGACCACGTCGCCGTCCACTTCCAGCCGCACGTCGCGGAACAGGCCGGTGGCAAAAAGCGCGCGCAGCGCGGCGGCGCCCTTCTCGTCGGAGTAGGTGTCGCCGATGCGAAAAGGCAGCGCGGCGAACACGGTGCCCGGGTCGGTGCGCTGCAGGCCCTCGATGCGGATGTCCTTCAGCACGAAAGGCTCAGCCGCGTGCGCGGCGGGCAAGGCACAGGCGGCGGCCGCCACCGCCACGCAGGCCGCCACGGGGCGCAGCGGGCTCACAGAAAAGGGAAACAGCATCGAATGCGCGCGTGATTACTGGCCCAGGTAGCGGGCCAGGTCGTTGGACAGGGCAAGGGACATCAGCAGCAGCAGAATGAGCGCGCCGCCGCGCTGCAGCCACTTGAGCCACAGCTCCGAGACCGGGCGTCCGGTCAATCCCTCGAAAAGATAATACATGAGGTGCCCACCATCGAGCATGGGCAGCGGCAGGAGGTTGAGCACCCCCAGGCTCACGCTCACCAGCGCCAGGAAGCCCAGGTAATAGCTCAGGCCCTGGTTGGCGGACTGGCCGGCGTAGTCGGCAATGGTCAGCGGGCCGGAGATGTTCTTGAGCGAGGCCTCGCCGATAAGCATCTTGCCCATCATCTGCAGCGTCAGTGCCGACACCTCCCAGGTGCGCTGCACGCCCTGCACCAGGCCATCCACCGGGCCGCGGCGCACCACCACGGTCTCGGCCGGGTGGCCGATGTAGGCGTCCACGCGCCCCACGGCACGGGGGCCCTCGCCGTGCAGGCGAGGCTGCACGGCCAGCTCCAGCGTCTGGCCGCGGCGCTCGACCTGCCAGCGCATGGGCTGCGGCACGCCGTCGTGCACGCTGGCCATGATGCGCTCGCGCAGGCTCGCGGCGTCCATCACCGGCACGCCGTCCACGCGCAGCACCCGGTCGCCGCTCTGCAAACCGGCGCGCGCGGCGGGGCCGCCGGCCTTGACGTCGCCCATCACGGGCTCGCTGTAGGGCGCCCCCAGGCCGATGCGCTGCACCAGCTCGGCATCGACCTCCTGCCCCGCCAGGCTCTGCAGGTCCAGCACCAGGTTGCGCGAGGCGTGGCCTTGGGCGTCGCTGGCCATGAGCTGCAGCCGCTCGCCGCCCATGGCGGCCTGCGTCACCTGCCAGCGCAGGTCGGCGACGGATTCGACGTCCACCCAGTCGGTGCCGTCGCGCGAAACCGCGCGTATCCAGTCGCCCGCGCGCAGCCCGGCACGCTCGGCCAGGCTGCCGGCCACGGGCGCGCCCAACACGGGCTTGATCTCCTGCGTGCCCATCCAGCTCGCCACGGCGTACAGCAGCACGGCCAGGATGAGGTTGGCCGCCGGTCCCGCGGCCACGATGGCCGCGCGCTGCCACAGGGGCTTGAGGTTGAAGGCCTGGTGGCGCTCGTGCGCAGCCACCGGGGTTTCGCGCTCATCGAGCATGCGCACGTAGCCGCCCAAGGGCAGCAGCGACACGGCGAACTCCGTGTCGCCCTTCTGGCGCCGCCACAGCACCTTGCCGAAGCCCACCGAGAAGCGCAGCACCTTGACGCCGCAGGCACGCGCCACGCGATAGTGCCCGTACTCGTGTATCCACACGAGCACGCCCAACGTCACGATGAAGGCCAGCAAGGTGCTCATGTCGCCATTCCTTTGACGAAGTGCCGCGCCTGCGCGCGGGCCCGTTCATCCAGCGCCAGCAGGTCTTGCAGCGCCGGCTGCGCGGGCAGGCTGGGCAGCACGCGCTCTATGGTGGCCGCGTTGACGCGGTGGATGTCGGTGAAGCCTATGGTGCCGTCCAGGAAGGCGGCCACCGCCTCCTCGTTGGCCGCATTGAGCACGGCCGTGCTGCCTTCGGGCCCTTGCAGCGCATCAAACGCCAGTTGCAGCCCCGGGAAGCGCTGGGGGTCGGGCTCCTCGAAAGTGAGCGCCGACAGCCGCGTGAAGTCCAGCAGCTCGGCGCCGGACTCGATGCGCTGCGGATGCGCCAGCCCCACCGCGATGGGCACGCGCATGTCCGGCGTGCCCAGTTGCGCCAGCACCGAACGGTCGCGGCACACCACCATGGAGTGGATGATGCTCTGCGGGTGGATGACCACGCGGATCTGCTGCGGCTGCAGCTCGAACAGCCAGCGCGCCTCTATGACCTCCAGCGCCTTGTTCATCATGGTCGCGGAGTCCACCGAGATCTTGCGGCCCATGACCCAGTTGGGATGGGCGCAGGCCTCCTGCGGCGTCACGGCGGCCAGCGTGGCCGGGTCGCGCTGGCGGAAGGGGCCGCCCGACGCGGTGAGGATGATGTGGTCGATGCGCGCGGGCCAGGCGGCGCGGTCGTCGGGCAGGCACTGGAAGATGGCCGAGTGCTCGCTGTCAATGGGCAGCAGCGTGGCGCCGCCGGCATGCACCGCGTCCATGAACAGCGCGCCGCCCACGACCAGCGCCTCCTTGTTGGCCAGCAGCAGCCGCTTGCCCGCGCGCGCGGCGGCCAGGCAGGGCGCCAGGCCCGCGGCGCCGACGATGGCGGCCATCACCGCGTCCACGTCCGGATGCGCGGCCAGCTCGCACAGCGCCTGCGGCCCGCTCATCACCTCGGTGGCGCAGCCGGCATCGGCCAGCAGCGCGCGCAGCCGCCGCGCGCCGGCCTCGTCGGCCACGGCGGCAAAGCGGGGGCGCCATTGCAGGCACTGCGCGGCCAGCGCCTCGATGCGCTGGTGCGCGCTCAGGGCGAACACCTCGTACTGCTCGGGGTGGCGGGCCACCACGTCCAGCGTGTTGGTGCCTATGGAGCCGGTGGCGCCCAGGATGGTGAGGCGCTGCTTGGTGCAAGTCATGACGTTGGATCTCGTGAGGGCCCGGCGCGCGCGTGAAGGCAGCAGCGGCAGAGCGGGTCAGAGCGCGGCCAGCGCCAGCGCGATCGGGAACACCGGCAGCAGCGCGTCCACACGGTCGAGCACGCCGCCATGGCCGGGCAGCAGCGCGCTGCTGTCCTTGGCGCCCGCGGCGCGCTTGACCAGCGACTCGAACAGGTCGCCCACCACGCTCATGGCCACCAGCAGCAGCACGCCGGCCACCAGCAGCGCCGGCCCGTGCGAGGCCATCAGGCGGCCGTAGAGGCTGCTGCGCTCGCCGTCGAGCGCAAGCCACAGCACGGCCATGACCAGCACGCCCAACAGGCCGCTGACGGCGCCCTCGCGGCTCTTGCCGGGGCTGATGGTGGGCGCGAGCTTGTGGCGGCCAAAGCGGCGGCCGCCGAAGTAGGCCGCGCTGTCGGCCATCCACACCAGGCAGAACACGGAAAAGATGAAGTTCAGGCCCAGCGCGCGCGCCTGCGACAACGCCAGCCAGGCCAGCCACAGCAGCACCAGGCCCAGCACACCGCGCAGCGCCCTGGGCACGTTGGGCCAGCCCGCCACGCCCGCGCGCAGCGACAGCGCGCCGCCCACCACCCAGGCCACGGCCGGAACCAGCCACCACGCCGAGGGTGGCTGCTGCGTCCAGCCCGCGGCCAGCGCGCCGGCACAGGCCGCAGCCAGCACGGCGCCTGAAGCCACCGCCAGGCCAGAGGCGGCCCCGTTGAGCCGCATCCACTCCCAGCCGGCCGCGCCTATGAAGGCCAGCGTCAGGGCGGCAAACCAGCGCGTGTCAGGCGCCAGCAGAGCCGGGATCAGCAGGCCCAGCAGGACCAGCGCCGTGATCACGCGCTGCTTGAGCATGGTTGGCCTTTCAGGCGCTCAGGGCCTGCGACTGCCCGTCAGGCACGCCGCCATAGCGCCGCTCGCGTCCGGCGTACTCCTGCAGCGCGGCGTCGAGCTCGGCTTCGCCGAACTCCGGCCACAGGCAGTTGCTGAAGACCAGCTCGGAGTAGGCGACCTGCCAGAGCAGGAAGTTGCTGATGCGCAGCTCGCCGCCGGTGCGGATGAAGAGATCGGGGTCGGGCGCATGGCTCATGGCCATGAGCTGCCCAAGCCGGCGCTCGTCCAGCTCTTCCGGGCTCAAGCCCAGGGCCAGCGCGCGGCGGCAGGCCTGGACGACGTCCCAGCGCCCGCCGTAGTTGAAGGCCACCGACAGCGTGATGCGGCGGTTGTGCGCGGTGGCCGTTTCCACCTGCTGCCAGGCCGAGCGCACGCGCTCGGAAACGGCGGCGCGGTCCCCCACGATGTGGATGCGCACGCCTTCCTTCTGCAGCTTGCCCAGGTACTTGGACACGGCCACCAGCACCAGGTTCATCAGGCCGGAGACCTCGTCGCTTGGGCGGCGCCAGTTCTCCGAGGAGAAAGCGAAAACGGTGAGGTATTCGATGCCGCGGTCGGCACAGGCCTGCACCGTGCGCACCAGCGCATCCACGCCATGCTTGTGGCCGAAGATGCGCGGCATGAAGCGCCGCTTGGCCCAACGGCCATTGCCGTCCATCACGATGGCCACGTGGCGCGGGATGCGCGCCGCGTGGTGCCCAGGCGCTTGCTGCTTCTGCATCAAAAACGCTCGCCGTGCCGTTGCCGCGGTCAGACCGCCAGGATTTCGGCTTCCTTGGAAGCGACGAGCTTGTCGAGCTCGGCGATGGTGCGGTCGGTGAGCTTTTGCATCTCGTCGAGGCTGCGGCGCTCGTCGTCCTCGGTGATGGCCTTGTCCTTGAGCAGCTTCTTGGCGTGCTCGTTGGCGTCGCGGCGCAGATTGCGCACGGCCACCTTGGCATCCTCGCCGGCGTGGCGCACGACCTTGGTGAGCTCCTTGCGGCGCTCCTCGGTGAGCGCGGGCATGGGCACGCGCAGCAAGTCCCCCTGGGAGGACGGGTTCAGGCCCAGGTCCGACTCGCGGATGGCCTTCTCGATCTTGGCGCCCATGCCCTTTTCCCAGGGCTGCACGCTGATCGTGCGCGCGTCGAGCAGGCTCACGTTGGCGACCTGGCTCAGGGGCAGCATGGAGCCGTAGTACTCCACGTGGATCTGGTCCAGCAGGCCCGGGTGCGCACGGCCGGTGCGCACCTTCTGCAGTTCGTTCTTGAAGGCTTCGATGGTCTTGGCCATCTTCTGTTCAGCCGTCTTGCGGATGTCGGCAATGGTCATCGATCGCTCCTCTTACACATGCACCAGCGTGCCCTCGTCTTCGCCCATGACCACGCGCTTGAGCGCGCCGGGCTTGAATATGGAGAACACCTTGATCGGCAGCTTCTGATCGCGGCACAGCGCGAAGGCGGTGGCATCGAGCACCTGCAGGTTGCGGGCGATGGCCTCGTCGAAGCTGATGCGCGTATAGCGCGTGGCGTTGGGGTCCTTCTTGGGGTCGGCCGTGTAGACGCCGTCCACCTTGGTGGCCTTGAGCATCATCTCGGCGCCGATCTCGGCGCCACGCAGCGCCGCGGCCGTGTCGGTGGTGAAGAAGGGGTTGCCCGTGCCGGCGGCAAACACCACCACCTTGCCCTCTTCCAGGTACTGCAGCGCCTTGGGCCGCACGTAGGGCTCGACCACCTGCTCGATGTTGATGGCCGACATGACGCGCGCGGTCATGCCCTCCTGGCGCATCGTGTCGGCCAGGGCCAGCGAGTTCATCACCGTGGCGAGCATGCCCATGTAGTCGGCCGTGGCACGGTCCATGCCCACGGAGCCGCCGGCCACGCCGCGGAAGATGTTGCCTCCGCCTATGACCACCGCCACCTCGCAGCCCAGCTGCGTCACCTCCTGGATCTCGCGCACCATCCGCACGATGGTGGCGCGGTTGATGCCGTAGGCGTCGTCGCCCATCAGGGCTTCGCCGGAAAGTTTCAGCAGGATGCGCTTGTAAGCCGGCATGCGGCGGTTCTCCCTGAGGAAGTAAGACGAAGGTATGCAAGTCTAAGGGCCGCCCATTGGGCGGCCCGGGGCCTGCCGTCACAACGCGCGGCAGGCGCAGTGGGCCGACTTACTGGCCCTTGGCGGCGGCGACCTGCGCGGCCACTTCGGCGGCGAAGTCGTCGACCTTCTTCTCGATGCCCTCGCCCACGACGTACAGCGTGAAGCCCTTCACCGTGGTCTGCTTTTCCTTGAGCATCGCGCCCACGGTCTGCTTGCCGTCGGCGGCCTTCACGAAAACCTGGTCCAGCAGCGAGACTTCCTTGAGGAACTTCTGCACCGAGCCTTCGACCATCTTGGCCACGATCTCGGCGGGCTTGCCGCTCTCGGCAGCCTTCTCGGCGGCGATCTTGCGCTCCTTCTCGACCAGCTCAGGCGCCACTTCGGCACCGGAGAGGGCCGCGGGCTTCATGGCCGCCACGTGCATGGCCACGTCCTTGGCCGCCACTTCGTCGCCTTCGAATTCCACGATCACACCGATGCGCGTGCCGTGCAGGTACGAGGCCAGCTTGCCGCCGTCCGCGTAGCGCTTGAAGCGGCGGATGGACATGTTCTCGCCGATCTTGCCGATCAGGCCCTTGCGCACGTCTTCCACGGTGGGGCCGAAGCCGTCCTGGTCCAGCGGCAGCGCGCCGATGGCTTCCACGTCGGCCGGGTTGTGCTCGGCGATCAGGCCGGCAATGCTCTTGGCCAGGGCCAGGAAGGAATCGTTCTTGGTGACGAAGTCGGTTTCGCAGTTGACTTCGACCAGCGCGCCGACGTTGCCGTTGACGGCAGCGGCCACGACGCCTTCGGCGGTCACGCGCGAGGCGGCCTTGCCGGCCTTGTTGCCGAGCTTGACGCGCAGGATCTCTTCAGCGCGGTCCATGTCGCCGTCAGCTTCGGTCAGCGCCTTCTTGCACTCCATCATCGGCGCGTCGGTCTTGGCACGCAGCGCGGCGACCATGCTTGCGGTAATTGCGGGCATATGAATCTCCAGTGATTGTGAAAAGGGGGCTGAAAGCAGCCCCCTTCGTCAGGCCGGTCGCATCCGGCGCGTGATCGATCAGGCCTCGGCCTGGACCTCGACGAATTCGTCGCCGCCGCTGGACACGGCCTGCACCAGCTCGTTGGTGGCGTTGGCCTTGCCTTCCAGCACCGCGTCAGCCACGGCGCGGGCGTACAGCGCCACGGCCTTGGCCGAGTCGTCGTTGCCCGGGATCACGTAGTCGATGCCGTCCGGCGAGTGGTTGGTGTCCACCACGCCCACCACCGGAATGCCCAGCTTCTTGGCTTCGGCCACGGCGATCTTGTGGTAGCCCACGTCGATCACGAACAGGGCGTCCGGCAGCGCGGCCAGATCACCGATGCCGCCGATGTCCTTTTCCAGCTTGGCGATCTCGCGCTGGAACATCAGGGCTTCCTTCTTGATCGAAGGCTGCGTGCCGGCTTCGACTTGAGCCTGCATGTCCTTGAGCTTCTTCAGCGAGCCCTTGACCGTCTTGAAGTTGGTCAGCATGCCGCCCAGCCAACGCTGGTCAACAAAGGGCATGCCGCAGCGCTGGGCTTCCAGGGCGACGATGTCGCGAGCCTGGCGCTTGGTGCCGACCATCAGGACGGTGCCGCGCTTGGACGACAGATTGCGCACGAACTTCATCGCTTCCTCGAACAGCGGCTGCGTCTTTTCGAGGTTGATGATGTGAATCTTGTTGCGATGGCCGTAGATGTACGGAGCCATCTTGGGGTTCCAGAAGCGGGTCTGGTGGCCGAAATGCACACCGGCTTCCAGCATTTCACGCATGCTGACGGACATGGAAGTTCTCCAAAAGGTTGGGTCTTGAAGCCGGCGCGAACCCCTGCACGGGGGCATCAAACACCCCTGAGGAGCACCTTGGATCGCCGGCATCGCGAGTCGTTTTCCGCCACGCAACCGGCCACCATGGCCGGCTGGGGAAAAACCCGAAGATTGTAGCACCTGCGCACAGCGCTCGCCGACCGTTGCCCCCCTGCACCGCTTGGGCTAGCCTGCGCCGCGCCATGCAAGCCATCACCGTCCCGGACCACGATTTCCCTTTGCACGACCTGAGCGCCACGCGGCGCCTGGAGCAACGCGCGCTGGCCGCCGTACCGCCGGGCACGCTGGTGGCGCGCGCGGGCCTGTCCACGGCGCGACTGGCTCTGGCACTGGCGCCGCACGCGCGCCACTGCTGGGTGCTGGCCGGCCCGGGACACAACGGCGCCGACGCGCTGGAAGCCGCTTTCCACCTGGCACGCAGCGGCCGCTGCGTGACGGCCAGCGTGTTTGCGCGCGACGGGCAAACCATCGTGCCCGCGGCGGCGCAGTCGCTGCAGCGAGCCCGCGATGCCGGCGCGAACATCCTGCTCAACGACCCGGCCGCGCCGCACGGCTGCGCACTCGCGCTGGACGGACTGCTGGGCATAGGCAGCGCCCGCCCCATCGAAGGTGCCATGGCGCAGGCCGTGCACGGCTTCAACGCCATTGAGGGCACGCGGCTGGCGGTGGACGTGCCGTCAGGGCTGGACGCCGGCACCGGCGCCACGGCCGGCGCCGCCGTGGCCCAGGCCACGGACACGCTGACCATGCTCAACCTCAAGGCGGGCCTGTTCACCGGCGTCGGGCGCGCCCACTGCGGCCGCATCTGGCTCGCACCCCTGGACGTGCAGGACGACGAGCCGCCCCAGGCCTGGCTGGCCGGCCGCGCCCTGCACATGGCCATGCGCACGCCGCGCGGCCATGCGCAGCACAAGGGCAGTTACGGCGATGCCTTCATCGTCGCCGGTGCGCTGGGCATGCACGGCGCGGCGCTGCTGGCGGCGCGCGCGGCACTGTCCGCGGGCGCCGGCCGCGTCTACCTCAGCCTGCTGGAAGGCTCCATGCCGCTGGACCCGACCCGGCCGGAGCTGATGCAGCGCGACGCGCTCTGGAATGCCGGTGCCGAACGCCTGGGTACCGCGACCGTGCTGTGCGGTTGCGGCGGCGGCAAGGCCGCAGCCGCCACCTTGCCGCCGCTGCTGGAGCAGGCTGCGCGGCTGGTGATCGACGCCGACGGCCTCAATGCCCTGGCTGCGGACGGGTCACTGGCCACGGCCCTGCGCGAGCGCGACGGCCGCGGCCAGGCCACGGTGCTGACGCCACACCCCTTGGAAGCCGCCCGCCTGCTGGACTGCACCGCGGCGCAGGTACAGGCCGACCGCTTGTCTGCCGCCCAACGGCTCGCTGACGATTTGAAGGCCGTGGTCGTCCTCAAAGGGTCGGGCTCCGTGGTGGCTGCTCCTGGTGCGCTGCCTTACGTCAACGCCACGGGCAACGCGGCGCTGGCGAGCCCGGGCACGGGGGACGTGCTGGCGGGCTGGATCACCGGGCAATGGAGCACGCATGCCGGCGGCGGCACATCGCTGCAGGCGCTGGTGGCAGCCACCGTGCAGCTTCACGGCGCGGCCGCCGACGCCCATGCGCAGCACGGCCCGCTGCTGGCACTGGATTTGATTGGTGCCATGCAACGCCTGGCGTGAAGCCCGCCAGGCAGGTTCTCGGCATCAACGTCCAGCCAAGGCGGCGAACGCCGGCGACGCACCGCGCCGCCGGGCATTCATCAACTCCGCGCCTTGCTCTTGCGGGCGGCGGACTTGGCAGCCGATTTGGCGGCGGCCGTCTTGCGGGCCGCACTCTTGCGCGCCCCGCTCTTGCGCGCCGTGCGCGCGGCGGCCTTGTGGGCGCGGCTTTCCTCCTTGAGCGCTTCCAACTGTTCGACAGCGGAAAGCGGCTGATCGGCACCGGGCTCATCGCCATCGGCACCAAAGCCTTGCCCCATGGGCGTCGTGGCATGCGGGCGGTCCAGCGGCGGCGTATCCGCGGAAGGCATGTCCGCCAACTCGGCACCAGCGACATCCTGCGCCGCAGAACGCGGCGTCTCGCCGCCCTTGCGGTTGCGGCGTCCGCGTCCGCCACGCGTCTCACCCTCCACCGCCTTACCCTGCACGCCTCGCCGACCGGTCACGCGAGCCTCGGCGCCTTCGTGCACAAGACGGAAATCAATGCGGCGGCCGTCCAGGTCCACGCGGCTGACCTGCACCCGCACCCGTGAGCCCACGACATAGCGCACGCCGGTGCGCTCGCCGCGCAGTTCCTGGCGCGCCTCGTCATAGCGGAAGTACTCGCCGCCCAACTCAGTGATGTGCACCAGGCCTTCGACGTAGAGCGCGTCCAGCGTGACGAACAAGCCGAAGCTGGTGACGGCAGTCACCGTGCCGCTGAACTCCTCGCCCAAGCGGTCGCGCATGTAGCGGCACTTGAGCCAGGCTTCGACGTCGCGGGAGGCCTCGTCGGCACGGCGCTCGTTAGCGCTGCAGTGCGCACCGGCGCCTTCCCACATCTCCATTTCCTGCGAATGTCCCTTGGCCTGCTTGCCGGCCGCACGGGCCTTGGGAGCCTCCTCCAGCGCGCCGCTGGCGATGCGGTAGCGCTTGCCCGCCAGCAGCGCCTTGATGACGCGATGCACCAGCAGGTCGGGGTAGCGGCGTATGGGGCTGGTGAAGTGGGTATAGGCCTCGTAGGCCAGGCCGAAGTGGCCGGAGTTGGTGGCCGTGTAGATGGCCTGCTGCATGGAGCGCAGCAGCATGGTGTGGATCTGCTGCGCATCCGGGCGGTCCTTGGTCGCCGCGGCAATCGCGGCGAACTCGCCGGGCGTGGGCTCGTCGCTGACGCTCAAACCCAACCCCAGCGCGCGCAGGTAGTTCTGCAGCGTCACGCGCTTTTCAGGCGTGGGCCCTTCGTGCACGCGGTACAGCGCCGGATGTTTGTGGTGGCCGATGAAGTCGGCGGCGCAGACGTTGGCCGCCAGCATGGCCTCCTCGATCAGCCGGTGCGCCTCGGTGCGCACGCGCGGCACGATTTTCTCGATGCGGCCATTGGCATCGCACACGATCTGCGTCTCGGTGGTGTCGAAGTCCACTGCGCCACGGCTGCCGCGGCGCTTGAGCAGCGCGCGGTACACCTCGTGCAGGTGAAGCAGGTGCGGCACCAGGTCCGCGCGGCGCCCGGCTTCAGGACCGCGCGTGTTGCTCAGGATGGCAGCAACCTCGGTATAGGTCAGCCGCGCATGCGAACAGATCACCGCGGGAAAGAACTGGTAGGCATGCAGCTCGCCGTCCTCGCGCACGAGCATGTCGCACACCATGGACAGCCGTTCCTGCAGCGGGTTGAGCGAGCACAGCCCGTTGGAGAGCTTCTCCGGCAGCATGGGAATGACCCGGCGCGGGAAGTAGACGGACGTCGCCCGCTCGTAAGCATCCTCGTCCAGCGCCTCGCCGGGCTTGACGTAGTGGCTCACGTCGGCAATGGCCACGATCAAGCGCCAGCCTTTGAAGGCGCTCTTGCCGCGTCCCGCGGCATGCGGCTCGCAGTAGACGGCATCGTCGAAGTCGCGCGCATCCTCGCCGTCTATGGTGACCAGCGGCACGTCGGTGAGGTCGATGCGGTGGCGACGATCCGCAGGCCTGAGCTTCTCCGGCAAGGCCGCCGCCTGCGCCAGCGTCTCAGGCGAGAAGCGGTGCGGCACCTCGTACTTGCGCACCGCGATCTCGATCTCCATGCCCGGATCGTCGATCTCGCCGAGCACCTCGGTGACGCGGCCCACCGGCTGCGAGTACATCGAAGGTTCCTCGGTGAGCTCTATGGCCACCACCTGCCCCGCCGTGGCGCTGCCCGTGGCGTTCTTGGGAATGAGGATGTCCTGCCCGTAGCGCTTGTCCTCAGGCGCCACCAGCCAGACCCCGTTCTCATGCAGAAGGCGGCCGATGATGGGCGTGCGCCTGCGCTCCAGTATCTCCAGTACCCGGCCTTCCGGCCGGCCCTTGCGGTCGTAGCGCACGATGCGCACGCGCACGCGGTCGCGATGCAGCACCGAGCGCATCTCCTGCGGCGAGAGATAGACGTCGCCTTCTCCCTGGCGCAACAAGAAGCCGTGGCCATCGCGATGGCCTTGCACTACACCCTCGACTTCGCTCATGAGCGCCGCGCCGAGGCCCGGATTTGCGTTCTGTTTTGTTTTGATGATAGAATCTCTGCTGTTTTCGAAACGACGGAAACAAAGCCCAGGTGGCGGAATTGGTAGACGCACTAGTTTCAGGTACTAGCGGGTAACTCCGTGGAGGTTCGAGTCCTCTCCTGGGCACCAAATCATCATAAAGGCCGGCGCAATGCGCCGGCCTTTTTTGTTGGACTTTTCGTTGCCGGCACTTGTGTTTTCTGCAGTTGCCAGCGCAACCAGGGCAATTGGCGTGCCTCACCGGCAACCAACACAGTCATTGCTTCTTGCCACCCAACATGAAAAAACGGCCTGCAATTGCAGGCCGTTTTACCAATGAGCGTTGCCGTAGGCGTCAAACCGCGAACTTGCGGGCCAGGCCGTCGGGGCGCAGGTTGTCGTATTCCTCGAAGGGCTGGTGGATCCACGGGCTCGTGGGCAGCAGCTCGACGTAGTAGTCCGGCGTGTAGCAGGACACGCCCTTGGTCCAGATCACAGCCGAGCGCAGTTCCTTGATGGCCGGGATGCCGCGCAGCCGCTCCACCACCGCCTGCAGCGTGACGCCGGAGTCCGCCAGATCGTCCACAAGCAGTACGCGGCCGGCGAGCTCACCCTTGGGCATGGTGATGTACTTGGCCATGTCCAGGCGGCCCTGCAGCGTGCCGCCTTCGTCACGGTAGGAACTCGTGGACATGATGGCCAGGGGCTTGTCGAACACGCGCGAGAGCACGTCGCCCGGGCGCAGGCCACCGCGGGCCAGGCACAGAATCTGGTCGAATTCCCAACCGGAAGCCGCCACCTTCAGCGCCAGGCGCTCGGTGAGCAGGTGGTATTCGTCCCAGGAAACGTAGAGATGCTTGCCGTCGTCAGTGAGCATGGTGGTCCTTGCTGGCTGTTCAGCGCTGGTAGGGGTGGCGCAGCACGATGGTGTGCTCACGGTCCGGGCCGGTGGAGACCATGTCGATGGGCGCGCCGATGAGCGCTTGCACGCGCTGCAGATAAGCGCGGGCGTTCTCGGGCAGCTTGTCCCATTCGGTCACGCCGAAGGTGGATTCGGTCCAGCCGGGGAAGCTGTCGTACACGGGCACGCAGTCGGCGATGTCGTCGGCATCCAGAGGCAGGATGTCCACACGCTGGCCGTGCAGCTCGTAGCCCGTGCACACCTTGATCTCTTCGAGGCCGTCGAGCACGTCGAGCTTGGTGATGCAAAGGCCGGAGATGCCGTTGATGATGACCGAGCGCTTGAGCGCTGCCGCATCCAGCCAGCCGCAGCGACGGGCGCGGCCGGTAACGGTACCGCGCTCCTGGCCCACGGTGGAGAGGTGGTGGCCCACACTGCCCTCGTCGTCGATGGACAGCTCCGTCGGGAACGGACCCGAGCCCACGCGCGTGGTGTAGGCCTTGGTGATGCCCAGGATGTAGTGCAGTTGGTCCGGACCCACGCCGGCACCCGCAGCGGCATTGCCGGCCACGCAGTTGCTGGAGGTCACGAAGGGATAGGTGCCGTGATCGATGTCCAGCAGCGTGCCCTGCGCGCCCTCGAACAGAATGTTGGCGCCCGCGCCGTTGGCGGCATGCACGCGGTAGCCCACGTCGGCCATCATGGGCTTGAGCACCTCGGCCAGCTTCATGGCTTGGTCGAAAATGGGCTGGAACTCCAGCGGCTGGCCCTTGAGGTGACCCGCCAGCGCCTCGTTGTGCAGCGTCAACAGATCGCGCAGCTTTTTCTCGAAGCGCTGCGGATGCTTCAGGTCCTGCACGCGCAGCGCGCGGCGGGCCACCTTGTCTTCATAGGCCGGGCCGATGCCCTTGCCGGTGGTGCCGATCTTGCCGCTGCCGCTGCTTTCGCGCAGCGCCTCGCGGGCGCGGTCCACTTCCACATGGAAAGGCAGGATCAGCGGGCAGGACTCGCTGATGAACAGGCGTGAGCGCACGTCCAGCCCCGCCTTTTCCAGCCGCTCGATTTCCGACAGCAGGTGCGCCGGATCGACCACCACGCCATTGCCGATGTAGCAGGCCACGCCGTCGCGCATGATGCCCGACGGGATGAGCTGCAGCGCCGTCTTGACGCCCTTGATCACCAGCGTGTGGCCGGCGTTGTGGCCGCCCTGGAAGCGCACCACGCCCTGGGCGTGATCGGTGAGCCAGTCCACGACCTTGCCCTTGCCTTCGTCGCCCCACTGGGTGCCGACCACGACCACGTTGCGCCCGCGCACGGCGGAAGGATTCACTTGTGCCATCTTGACTTGCGTTGAACGGTGAGCACGCTGACCCTTAGAGGGCGCGCAACACCCATTGACCATTGACCTCGACCAGCTCGCGGTCGCAGTCGAACTCCTGCCCTTCGTGCTCGTGCCCCGGCAGCACGCACAGCACGGTTTCACCCTGGCGGCGCAGGCCGCGCACGGCCTCGCGCAACGCCTGCGCCTCGCCCCAGGGCGCACGCACGGCTGAGCGTGCGGGTGCCGGCGCGGTGCGTTCAGCCAGGGCCTTGAGGTCCAGGCTGAAACCCACGGCGGGACGGTTGCGGCCGAACACCGCGCCCACCTCGTCGTAGCGGCCGCCACGCGCAAGCGCGTCACTGGCGCCGTTGCCATAGATGGCAAAGCGCGAACCGCTGTAGTAGGCATGCGCGCCGGTATCGCCCAAATCAAAACCCAGGCGCACCTGTTCATGCGTGCGCTGCACGTGCGTGGACAACCAGGCGAGGTCGTCCAGCGCGGCGCGTATGGCGGGCACGTCAGGCAGCAGCGTGCGCGCCGTTTCAAGCACTTCGGCACCGCCGTAGAGCTGGGCCAGCGCGCGCAACGCGCGTGCGGTAGCGGCGGGCAGGCCGTCAGTGAGCGCATGCAGCGCGGCGGCGTCCTTGCGGGCCAGCGCGGCGGCGAGCTCATCCTGGTGCGAACGCTCCACGTCCTGCAGCAGGGCGCGCACGATGCGTGCGTCGCCCAAGTCCAGCACGGGTGCCTCGACGCCGGCGGCACGCAGGCCGTCCAGCGCCAGCTCCACGATCTCCAGATCGGCTTCCAGGCCGGCGTGGCCATAGATCTCGGCACCGAACTGCAGCGGCTCGCGCGTGGCGCGCGGACTCGCGGGACGCGTGTGCAGCACCGGACCACAGTAGCAAAGGCGGGTCACGCCAGCGCGATTGAGCAGGTGCGCATCGATGCGCGCCACCTGCGGCGTGGTGTCGGCGCGCACGCCCAGCGTGCGACCGCTGAGCTGATCGATGAGCTTGAAGGTCTGCAGGTCCAGCGCATGGCCGGTGCCCGAGAGCAGCGACTCCAGGTGCTCCAGCAGCGGTGGCATCACCAGCTCGAAGCCGTAGCTGCGCGCCATGTCCAGCAGACCCCGACGCAGCTCCTCGATACGCCGCGCCTCGGAAGGCAGCACATCGGCGATGTGCTCAGGCAGCAGCCAGGCAGAGGACATGGAAAAACAGGCGGGGATTAAAAACGGGATTGTACTCAGCCCCGCAACCGCGGCCGGGTATGCCCCGGTTCCAGCGCAAAAACGCAACCGCCGGCGCGAAGGCCGGCGGCGAAGTCATGGAGGCGTCTTCAACGGCGCGAAGGCGCTGCCGCGGGCGCCGCGGCGCCACCGCCTCCACCGGAACCTCGCAAGGCCCGGAAGAAGTCGCTGGAGGGATCCAGCACCATCACGTCGCTTTTCTGACGGAAGCTGGCGCGGTAGGCCTCCAGGCTCCGATAGAACTGGGCGAACTGCGGGTCGCGGCCAAAGGCGTCGGCGTACAGCGCCGACGCCTGGCCATCGCCTTCGCCCTTGATCTTCTGGGCATCACGGTAGGCCTCGGCCACGATCACCTCGCGCTGGCGGTCGGCATCGGCGCGGATGCGCTCGGCCTCGGCCGCGCCCGTGGAACGCAACTCGTTGGCCACCTGCTTGCGCTCGGATTCCATGCGGCGATAGACCGCATCCGTGATGTCGGCCACGAAATCCACGCGCTTGACGCGCACGTCCACGATCTCGATGCCGAAGGCCTTGGCGTCGTCCGTCAGCCGCGAGCGCACGTCCTGCATCACGCGCTCGCGCTCGGTGGCCAGCACGCCGCTGACGCTGCGCTTGGTCACTTCCTCGTTGAAGGCCGCCTGCACCACGGGCGCGAGCCGGTTCTCCAGGTTGCGGATGTCGGTGCCGTTGTTGCGGATGAACTGGCGCGGCTCGGCGATGCGCCACTTCACCAGCCAATCGATCACCAGGCTTTTCTTCTCGGCGGTGAAGATGGGGCGGCTTTCCGGGCTGTCCAGCGTCTGGATGCGCCGGTCGAGGAACACCACGTTCTGGAACGGCGGCGGCAGCTTGACCTTGAGCCCCGGCGTGGTGATGACTTCCTTGATTTCACCCAGCGCGTACACCACCGCCAACTGGCGTTGATCGACGATGAACAGGGTCGAGGCTGCCAGCATCAGCGCGATAAGCGCGCTGGCCACGATGAGTCCGATGCGGTTCATTGTGTTGTTGTCTCATTCCTGCCGCGATCAGCGGCTTTCACGCTCGCGGCCGCGGGCGTTGTCGCGAGAGCGCACGTCGGCCACGTTGCCGGCTGCCGTGCTGGCGCTGCTGGCATCGGGTGAAGGCACATTGGAGCCGGGCGGCGGCGTCACGGCCGTTGGAGCGCTGGCCTGCTGCATCAGCTTGTCCAGCGGCAGGTACAGCAGGTTGGAGCCGCTGCGGCTGTCCACCAGCACCTTGCTGACGTTGTTGAGCACCTGCTGCATGGTGTCGATGTAGAGGCGGTCACGCGTCACGCCCGGCGCCTTCTGGTACTCGGTGAGCACCGAGCGGAAGCGCTGCGCATCGCCCTCAGCCTGTGCCACCACGCGGGAACGATAACCCTCTGCTTCCTGGCGCAGCCGCGCGGCCGTGCCCTGGGCCTTGGGAATGACGTCGCTGGCGTAGGCCTGGCCTTCGTTCTTGAAGCGGTCGCGGTCGGCGCCGGCCTTGACGGCGTCGTTGAACGCGGCCTGCACCTGCTCAGGCACCTGGACGCTGCCCATGTTGACGTTGGCCACCACGATGCCGGCGTTGAGCCGGTCGAGCTGGCTCTGGATGGACTTCACCAGATCCTGCGCCACCGCGTCGCGCTGCTCGTACAGCACGGAGTCCACCTTGCTGCGGCCCACGATCTCGCGCACCGCCGACTCCGCGGCCTGCACCACGGCCTCGTCGGCGTTGCGGTTCTCGAACAGGTAGGCGCGCGCATCCTTGAGCCGGTACTGCACGGTAAAGCGGATATCGACGATGTTCTCGTCCTGCGTGAGCATGGATGAGTCACGCAGCCCCGTGGCCTGCACCACGGTGTTGCGGCCTACTTCCACCGAGCGCAGCTGCGTCACGGGCACCGTCTCGTGCGCCTGGAAGGGATACGGAAAGCGCCATTGAATACCGGCGTCGGAGGTGTAGGCGTAGCGGCCGAAGGAGGTCACCACGGCCTGGTGGCCTTCCTGGACGATGAAAACGCCGCTGCCCAGCCAGATCAGTAGCACCACGCCGGCAATCAGGCCGGCACCGATGCCCGCGCTCTTCATGTCGGGCTGGAACGACGGCCCGCCGTCGTTGCCACCGCCGTTGCCCGGGCCTGGCCTTCCCGATTTGCCGCCGAACAGGTTGGAGAGCTTGCGGTTGAAGTCGCGCCAGAGCTCGTCGAGGTCAGGCGGTCCGTCATTGCGGCCGTTGCTCATCAAAAGAGGCCGCGCCAGGCGTCGCAGCAAGACCTGTGCGGCACCGGCCACGGCTCGCAGCGGCGACGACGGCAAGGAAGTGTCAGGGTGGATGCTCATGCTTGCATCGATCGAGGAGGGTGATCGTCGTCGCGGGCCTGGGGCTCGGACGGCGAAAGCAGGTCGGCCGCGGCATCGGGGTCACCGCCGTCGTCCTGCATCGTCTGGTCGGCCGCTGCATCGGCGCCGGTGGCCGCCTGCGCGATCAGGTCACGCAGGGCATCCAGTCCCTGCCCCTGCAACGCGCTGACGAATACACGCGGCGTGCGCACGCCGGGCGTGCGCTCCAATGCGTCAACGACCTGACGCGGCTGCTGCGAGGGCGGCAGCGCATCGACCTTGTTGTAGACCAACACCTGAGGAATGTCCGAAGCGCCGATTTCGGCCAGCACGCGGTCCACTTCTTCCATCTGCTCCTGCAGCACGGGGCTGGAGGCATCGACGACATGCAGCAGCAAGTCGGCGTCGGCGGCCTCCTGCAGCGTGGCTTCGAAAGCCTCGACCAGCTTGTGCGGCAGGTCGCGGATGAAGCCCACGGTGTCGGAGAGCGACACCGCACGCCCGGCCTGCTCCAGGAACAGCGAGCGCGTGGTGGTGTCCAGCGTCGCGAAGAGCTGGTTGGCCGCGTAAGCCCGCGCCTTGACCAGCGCGTTGAACAGCGTGGATTTGCCCGCGTTGGTGTAGCCCACCAGCGACACGCGGAAGGTGCCGCTGCGTGCCCGCGCGCGGCGCTGCGTGCCGCGCTGGCGCTTGACCTTGTCCAGCCGAACCTTGAGCGCCTTGATGCGCTCGCCGATCATGCGGCGGTCCAGCTCGATCTGGGCTTCACCCGGGCCGCCGCGGGTGCCAATGCCGCCGCGCTGGCGCTCCAGGTGGCTCCAGCGCCTCACCAGCCGCGTGGAGAGGTACTGCAGCCGGGCAAGCTCCACCTGCAGCTTGCCCTCGTGGCTTTGTGCGCGCTGGCCAAAGATTTCCAGGATCAGCGCCGTGCGGTCGGCCACCGGCACGCCGATGTGGCGTTCCAGGTTGCGTTGCTGTGCGGGGCTGAGCGCCTGGTCGAAGATCACGCCCTGGGCTTGGTGCATGTCCACCAGCAGCTTGATCTCGTCGGCCTTGCCCGAGCCTACAAAAAGTGCGGCGTCGGGAGCCTTGCGGCGGGCAATCACGCGCGCAACGACCTCGTCACCGGCCGATTCGGCCAGCAGGGCAAGTTCGTCGAGCGTGGGATCGAATGAGGAGGCGGGGCCGAGATCGACCCCGACCAGAACCGCCCGCGCCGGCTGCAAGGCAGCTTGCGCGGCGGCGGTGTTGTCGGAACTCAAGGTGTTAGTAATGGTGAACGCAGCTTTGAAGGGCCGCCGTCGGGATGACGACGGGTCAGGAAGCTTCGTTCTGTTCCTGGGCGTGGAAGTTCACTGCACGCCCTGGCACGACGGTAGAAATCGCGTGCTTGTAGACCATCTGCGTCACGGTGTTACGCAGCAGGACCACATATTGGTCGAAGGACTCGATGTGGCCCTGCAGCTTGATGCCGTTGACGAGGTAGATCGACACCGGCACGTGCTCTTTACGCAGCAGGTTCAGGAACGGGTCTTGTAGGAGTTGCCCTTTGTTGCTCACGTGTTCTCCGTGATGAAAGTCCAGAAAGTTTGCACGTTAACACAGGGGAGCGTGGCCCTGCCCGGCACGGTTGATGCAGAGAAGCGCCTGCTCACTCCTTGTCGACAAACGGGTTGTGCGAAGACTTCATCTCCACGCGCAGCGGCGTGCCCACCAGCTTGAAATGCTCGCGTATGCGGCCTTCCAGATAGCGCTTGTAGCTGTCGGTGACGTGCTCCAGCGAGTTGCCGTGCACCACCACCACCGGCGGATTCATGCCGCCCTGGTGCGCGTAACGCAGCTTGGGCCGGAAGTGCCCGGCGCGCTTGGGCGCCTGGTGCTCGACCGCTTCGAGCAGCAGCCGCGTGAGCACGGGCGTGGGCATCTTGCGCGTGGCCGAGGCATGGGCATCGGCAATGGCCTTCCACAGCGGGCCCAGGCCCTGCCGCTTGAGCGCGGAGATGTGCAGGATGGGCGCGAACTTCAGGAAGGCCAGCCGCTGCGAGATGGAGCGCTCCACCATCTCGCGCTGGTAGGCGTCCACGGCGTCCCACTTGTTGATGGCGATAACCACCGCGCGGCCGGAGTCCAGCACGTAGCCGGCGATGTGCGCGTCCTGCTCGCTCACGCCCTGCATGGCGTCCACCAGCAGCAACACCACGTTGGCGTCGGCAATGGCCTGCAGCGTCTTGACGACCGAGAACTTCTCTATCGCCTCGAACACCTTGCCCTTGCGGCGCAAGCCAGCCGTATCGATCAGCTCGAACTTCTGGCCCAGGCGCTCGAAGGGCACGCTGATGGCGTCGCGCGTCGTGCCCGGCATGTCGAAGGCGACCAGCCGCTCCTCGCCCAGCCAGGTGTTGATCAGCGTGCTCTTGCCCACGTTGGGCCGCCCGGCCACGGCCAGGCGGATGGGCCGGTTGGCCACGTCCTCCTCGCTGAGCTCTTCGTCCTCGTCGCCGAAGTCGAAGCTCTCCAGCACCGCGTCCAGCAGGCTGCGGATGCCCTGCCCGTGCGCCGACGAAATGGGATGCGGCTCGCCCATGCCCAGTTCGTGGAATTCGGCCAGCAGCGGCGACTCCGACATGCCCTCGGCCTTGTTCACCGCCAGGAACACGCGCTTGTTGCACTGGCGCAGGTAGCGGGCGATGTCGTGGTCCTGCCCGGACACGCCGTTGCGCAGGTCCACCACGAAGACCACGGCGTCGGCCTCGGCCACCGCCTGCTTGGTTTGCTTGGCCATCTCGGCCACCACGCCGGAGGGCTTCTCCGGCTCGAAGCCGCCGGTGTCGATGACGATGAACTCGCGCGAACCCAGCCGCGCGTCGCCATAGTGGCGGTCGCGCGTGAGCCCGGCGAAGTCCGCCACGATCGCGTCGCGGCTCTTGGTAATGCGATTGAACAGCGTCGACTTGCCGACGTTGGGTCGGCCCACCAGGGCCACCACGGGTTTCATCAACGTTTCCTCATTCAGGTCGGAAGGCGTAGACGCCTCCCTTACGCGTAAGCACAACCACTGCGTCGCCGACGCGAAGCGGCGATCCCACCACAGCCGAACTATCGGTGGACAGGCGCTGCAGCGTCTGCCCCGAGTCGCGCGACAGGAAGTGCACGTAGCCCTGCGCGTCGCCGAACACGACGGCCCGCTCCAGCACCAGCGCGCCACTCAGGTCGCGGTTCAACAACTTGTCGCTGGTCCAGGCCAGCTCGCCGCTCTTGGCGTTCCAGGCGCTGATGCGGTCGCTGGCGTCAGCGCCAAACACCTGCCGCGCGTCGCCGCCCACGGCCGAGACGCCGCCGACGCTCTTGGCCCACAGCAGCGCGGCGCGCTGCGCGTCCACGCAACCCACGGCCGACTGGAAGGCGCGCGCACACACCACGTCGCCCGCGCGCTGCACGGGCCCAACCAGGTCCGCCAGGCGCTCGACCTCGTTGGTGCCGCGCGGCACGGCAATGGCCACTTCCCAGCGCAGCGTACCCTTGAGCGGATCCACGCCCGCCAGGCGCGGGCCCTGGCCCACGAGCAGCGTGTCCTTGAAGGGCGACAGCACGCCGGGCTGCAGCAGCGTCAGCGGCTCGCCGGGGCGCTGCAGCTTCCACAACTGCTGCCCGTCGATGGCGTCAAAGGCCTGCACGCCGCGGTCAACGCCCAAAACGAACACCCGCTCGCCCGCCACCAGCGGCGCCGTGACGACGCGCGTGTTCAGGCGCTGGCGCCACAGCAGCTTGCCGCTTTCGAAGGTCAGCAGCTCGTTGTCGCGGGTCACGACGCTGGCGAAGCGCCCGTCGCTGCCCACGCCGGCCGACAGCGGCGTGCCGGCATTCAGGCGCCAGAGCTCGCGCCCGTTGTCGGCCTGCAGCGCCAGCACCTGGCCTGCGCTGCCCGCCAGCACCAGCGTGTTGCCGCGCACGGCCGGCGTGAGCGCGAAGTCGAGCGAGCCGACGCTGGTGTTCCACAGCGGCTTGGCCGCCAGTTGCGCGTTGAAGCTTTCCAGCGGCGCGGGCTTGGGCCGGCTGCTCGACGCGCAGCCCGCGGCCAGCACCGCCGCGGCCAGCGCGGCGCCCATCAGCAGGCGGCGGCTCATTGCGCCACCCCGCTGGCGGCGGAAGCCGAGGCGGCCGGCGCGGGCGCGGCGCCCAGCGCCGTGAGCTTGGCGTCCACCACCTGGCGGTACTCCACCGCGGCGTCCAGCCCGGCCCAAGCCGTCTGGTAGGCCGCCTTGGCCTCGGCCGGCTTGCCCTGCAGTTGCAGCACGTCGCCGCGGCGGTCGGCCGCCAGCGGCTTGAACTCGTCGCCCTTGACGCCGTCCAGCGCCTTGATCGCCTCGTCGTACTGCTTCTGGTCCATCAGCACCGCCGCCAGGCGCAGCCGGGCGATGTCGCGGTAGGCGTCGCCGTCGGCCTTGTCCGCGGCCCAGGTGAGCGTGGCGCGGGCCGCGTCGGCCTGGCCCTTCTCGGCCTGCACCTTGGCTGCCAGCAGCGCGCCCTGGGCGGCGTAGGTCGTGCCGCCGTGACGCTCGCGCAGGTCATTGAAAGCCTGCGCGACCTTGTCGGCCTCGCCGGCCTGCGCCGCGCGCTCGACCTCGCCGTACAGCGCGCCGGCCTTGAAGCCCTGCTCGCGCTGCCACCAGTTCCAGCCGTTCCAGGCCGCATATGCGCCCAGCACCGCAATCAGGATCCAGGTGATGAGGTTGCCGTACTGCTTCCAGAACGCCTTGAGCTGGTCGATCTGTTCCTGTTCCTGCAGGTCGAGTGAGGTGGCCATGAAGCTTGGGGCTGTCAAAACGCGGGATTATCGTGCAGCAGGTGCGGCCCCCAGGCCGCCACGTCCGCCAGCGCCAGGCTGCGCTGGGGCAGCTGCGAGCCGTCAGGCAGCGCGCGCAGCGCCTTGAGCGCCACCTCGCCGCGGGAGACTTCCTCGTCGCCGAAGATCAGCGCCCACTGCGCGCCGGACGCATCCGCGCGCTTGAACTGCGACTTCATGCTGCCCTGCCCCGGGTGCATCAGGGCCGCCACACCGGCGGCGCGCAGCGCCTCCAGCGCCACGAAAGCTTTGGGCAGCACCGCGGCCGACGGAATGACCGCATACACGCGCGGCGGCGGCGGCGGCGGCAGCACGCCCACCTCTTCCAGCAGCAGCAGCAGCCGCTCCATGCCCAGCGCCCAACCCACGGCCGGTGCCGGCTTGCCGCCGAGTTGCGCGATCAGCGGGTCGTAGCGCCCGCCGCCGCACACCGTGCCCTGCGAGCCCAGCCGCGTGGTCACCCACTCGAAGACGGTCAGGTTGTAGTAGTCCATGCCGCGCACCAGGCGCGGGTTGACGCGGTAGGCCAGGCCCGCGGCGTCCAGGATGGCGCACACCCCGTCGAAGTGCGCGCGCGACTCGGCACCCAGGTAGTCGATGAGCTTGGGAGCCGCCTCCACCACCGGCTGCATCGCCGGGTTCTTGGTGTCGAGAATGCGCAGCGGGTTGCTGTGCAGGCGGCGCTTGGCATCTTCATCCAGCAGCTCGGCATGGGCCTCGAAGTGCGCGATCAGCGCCGCGCGGTGCGCGTTGCGCTCCTCCGGCTGGCCCAGGCTGTTGAGCTCCAGCGTGACGTCGCGCCCTTCCTCCAGGCCCAGCTCGCGCCACAGCGCGCGGCACATGAGGATGAGCTCCGCGTCCACGTCCGGCCCGGCGTAGCCCAGCGCCTCGGCGCCGGCCTGGTGGAACTGGCGGTAGCGCCCCTTTTGCGGCCGCTCGTGGCGGAACATGGGGCCGATGTAGAAGAGGCGCTTGCCGCCGTCGTGCAGCAGCGCGTGCTCATTGACGGCGCGCACCATGCCGGCGGTGTTCTCCGGGCGCAGCGTCAGCCGGTCGCCGTTCATGGAGTCCTCGAAGGAGTACATCTCCTTCTCCACGATGTCGGTGACCTCGCCCAACCCGCGCACGAACAGCGCCGTGGGCTCGACGATGGGCGTGCGCGCGTTGAGGTAGCCGTAGCGGCGCATGAGCGAACGCAGCTTGTCCTCCAACCACTCCCAGTGCGCGGAAGTGGGCGGCAGGATGTCGTTCATGCCCTTGACCGCGCGCAGCGGCTCGACTTTGTTCTTCGGTTGTTCAGCCATGTCGGATCGTGCCGCTGCGTTGACAGCGGCTGAGGTGGCGCCGCGGCCCACACGGGCTGCGGCGCAGGAGTTCAAGCAGCCTCAGGCAGCGGCGGTCGCGGCCACCGCGCCGAAGCGCTTCTCGATGTAGTCCTGGACGATTTTCTGGAAGTCCGCGGCGATGCCCTCGCCGCGCAGCGTCAGCGCCTTCTCGCCGTCGATGAACACCGGCGCCGCCGGCGCCTCGCCCGTGCCGGGCAGGCTGATGCCGATGTCGGCGTGCTTGCTCTCGCCGGGGCCGTTGACGATGCATCCCATCACCGCCACCTTGAGGTTTTCCACGCCGGGGTACTGGGCCTTCCACACGGGCATCTGCGCGCGCAGGAAGTCGTCGATCTGCTTGGCCAGCTCCTGGAACGTGGTGCTGGTGGTGCGTCCGCAACCCGGGCAGGCCGTGACGCTGGGGTTGAAGGCGCGCAGGCCCAGTGCCTGCAGGATCTCCAGCGCCACCACCACTTCCTGCGTGCGCGGCTCGCCGGGCTGCGGCGTGAGGCTCACGCGTATGGTGTCGCCAATGCCTTCCTGCAGCAGCAGCGACAGCGCCGCGGCCGAGGCCACCGTGCCCTTGGTGCCCATGCCGGCCTCGGTCAGGCCCAGGTGCAGCGGGTGGCTGCAGCGGGCGGCCAGGGCCCGATACACGCTCACCAGGTCCTGAACGCCGGAGACCTTGCAGCTCAGGATGACCTGCGCCGGGTCCATGCCCATCTCCACGGCAAAGGCCGCCGAGGACAGCGCCGACTGCACCAGCGCCTGGTACATCACCTGCTTGCCATCCCACGGTTTGCTGCGCTGCGCGTTCTCGTCCATGAGCGCGGCCAGCAGCTCCTGGTCCAGGCTGCCCCAGTTGACGCCGATGCGCACCGGGCGGTCGTGCCTGAGGGCCGCTTCGATCATTTGGGCGAACTGGCGGTCGCGCTTGTCGCCCTTGCCCACGTTGCCCGGGTTGATGCGGTACTTGGACAGGGCCGCGGCCATGTCCGGGAACTCGCTCAGGAGGCGGTGGCCGTTGTAGTGGAAGTCGCCCACCAGCGGCACGCTGATGCCCATGCGGTCCAACTGCTCGCGGATGTGCGGCACGGCCTGCGCCGCTTCCGGCGTGTTCACCGTGATGCGCACCAGCTCCGAGCCGGCCAAGGCCAGCTCCTTGACCTGTATGGCCGTGCCGATCACGTCCACCGTGTCGGTGTTGGTCATGGACTGCACGCGCACCGGCGCGTCGCTGCCCAGCGTCAGCACCTGGCCGCCCCACGCCACGCGCGCCTGCAGCGAGCGGCGGGCGGCGGGTTGGGCCACGTTGATGGGTTCAAAAGGCGTTTGCATGGCTGGGAGGCTCACTTGAGTTCGAGACGCGCCACGTTGTCACGCGTCTGTGACCGCGTATCCAGCACCTGCCCGCGGAAGCTCACCGAGGTGGCCGAGGCATTGCCAATGGTGGCGCGCAGCGGCAGCGTGCCGTCGAGGTTGACCGTCTCGCCCGCGTGCAGCGCGCGCGACAGCAGCAGTTGATTGGTGCCGTCGCGCACCTCCACCCAGCTTTCGCCCGTGGCGCGCAGCACCAGCAAACCGGCCGACTCGGTGGCCGCCGCCGGTGCGGCGCCTGACGCCGCAGCATCAACCGCGGCCGGCGCCGTGGGCGAGGCGAACACCGTTTCCACCACGGCCGAGGCCGTCCCCGACGCGGCCGGCGCCGCCGCCGAAGTCGCCACCTCGGCGCTGCCGCCACTGCCGGAGTCGAAACTGCCCAACTTGAGCCAGCTCGCCGGCAGCAGGACGATGGCCGCCGCTCCCACCAGCAGCAGCGCCACGACCCACAGCACCGGCCGCTTGAGCGGCCCCAGGTCGCGCGCCTCGCGGCGGCCCGGCCGGTCGCGGAAAGGCGTGTTCAGGCCCGTGGCCACCTGCTCCAGCCGCGAGCCGTCCAGGCTGGCGGGCAGGCCGGCGAGCACCGGCGCGGCGTCGATCTTGAGCGTGCGGCACAGCGTCTTGGCCAGCGCGCGCGTGAACGCCATATCGGGCAACTGCTCGTAGTGGTCGGCTTCCAGCGCGGCGAGCTTGTCGGCCCGCACCTTGATCGCGGCGGCCAGGGCATCCAGCTCCAGCCCTTGCTGCTGGCGCGCGTTGCGCAGCATGGTTCCGGGGGAGTCACCGCGCGGGGTCGTTGCGCTCGGCTCAGTCATCAAAACGTCCTTGGTCCAGGGCAAGCGTCTGCGGCGCTTGCGGAAAGCGTTGGCGCAACTCGCGCCCAAGGGCCTCCACGGCAGCGTGGCGGCCCAGCCGGTGTTCTATGCGCGTGGCCAGCCACAGCGTGGCGGCATCGGCTTGCGCGCTGGTGATGCTCACGCGTTGCAACTGCACCCGCGCCCGCTCGGCCTGGCCCTGGCGCAGCAGCACCTCGGCCAGGTTCAGCGCCGCGACGGCCTGCGCCGGATCGCGCTCCAGGGCCAGCGTCAGGCTGCGCTCGGCCGCCTCCCAGCGCTGCGCGCGCGCCTGGCACACGCCCAAGGCCAGCAGGCTGCGCGCGCCGCCCTCGTAGCCGGGCTGCGCCAGGGCGCGCTCCAGCCAGGCTTGGGCCTCGTCCCAGCGCTGCTGCTGGCAGAGGAACCAGCCGAAGTTGTGCATGGCGCCGGCGTCGCGCGCGTCCAGCTGCAGCGCGCGCTCGAAGCTGGCCTGCGCCTCGCCCGCGCGCCCCAGGCTGGCCAGCGCCAGACCGCGCAGGTCGTGGGCCGGGGCGGATTGGGCGTCAGCCGCCAGCGCCTTGTCCACCTCTTCCAGCGCCGTGCGCGCCTGGCCGTTTTCCAGGTAGGCCGAGGCCAGCTCCAGGCGAGCCTGCGCGCGGCGCTGTGCCGCTTCCGTCTGCTGCCCCTGCGGCGCTGTCGTGGCGCAGCCGGCCAGCAGCACGGCGCCGGCCAGCAGGCCGGTGAGCAGCAGGCGCGGAAAGGCGGCGGACATGGCGGCGGGCACTGCGTCGTCGAAAGGCGACCGCGCGGCCTCAGGAGCGCGCGGTCGGGGCGGCGGCGTGGATGCGGATGGGCGCGCGCGTCATGCGCTCGGCCGCGCGCGTGCGGTCCTGCACCTCGCCGGCGAGCTGGCCGCAGGCGGCGTCGATGTCGTCACCGCGCGTCTTGCGCACCGTGGTGACGATGCCGGCATCGGCCAGCACGCGCGCAAACGCCATCACCCGCTCGCGCGGCGAGCGCTTGAGCCCCGAAGCCGGGAAGGGGTTGAAGGGAATGAGGTTGAACTTGCAGCTGATGCCGCGCGAGCCGTCGCTGCGCGGGCTGCGGCGCGCCAGCTCTATGAGCTGGCGGGCGTGCTCGTCGGTGTCGTTGACGCCGTCGAGCATGCAGTATTCGAAGGTGACGAAGTCCCGCGGCGCGGCGCTGAGGTACTGGTGGCAGGCGTCCAGCAGCTCGGCGATCGGGTACTTGCGGTTGAGCGGCACCAGCTCGTCGCGCAACGGGTCGTTGGGCGCGTGCAGCGACACGGCCAGCGCCACCGGACAATCCTCGCGCAGCCGCTCGATCATGGGCACGACGCCGGAGGTGCTCACCGTCACGCGGCGGCGCGACAGGCCGTAGCCGTGGTCGTCGAGCATGGTGCGCAGCGCGGGCACCAGCGCCGCGTAGTTCTGCAGCGGCTCGCCCATGCCCATCATCACGACGTTGTCGATGGCGCGCTCCGTGGGCGCCAGCTTCAGGCGTTCGCGCAGATGGTGCTCGGCATACCAGAGCTGGGCCAGGATCTCGCCCGTGCTCAGGTTGCGGCTGAAGCCTTGATGGCCGGTGGAGCAGAAGCGGCAGCCCACGGCGCAGCCGGCCTGGGAAGAGACGCACAGCGTGCCGCGGTCCTCCTCGGGGATGAACACGGTTTCCACCGCGTTGCCGCCGCCCACGTCGAACAGCCACTTCACCGTGCCGTCGCTGGAGGCCTGCTCGCTGATGACGGCCAGCGGCCGGACTTCGGCGCGGGTGGCGAGCTTGGCGCGCAGCGACTTGGCGAGGTCGCTCATCTGCTCAAAGTCGGCAGCTCCCTTCTGGTGAATCCAGCGAAAGAGCTGCACGGCCCTGAAACGCTTTTCGCCCAGGCCCTCGCAGAAGGCGGTGAGGCCTTCGAGGTCGAAATCCAGCAGGTTGACGAGGCTCATGGCTGCGGGGCCTGTAGAGGCGTTAAGCGCGGGGTATCCAGCCTGGATCAGCGGCCGAAGACCTGCATGCCGGGGAAGAAGAAGGCCACTTCCACGGCAGCGGTTTCGGGAGCGTCGGAGCCGTGCACGGCGTTGGCGTCGATGCTGTCGGCGAAGTCGGCGCGGATGGTGCCCTTCTCGGCCTTCTTGGGGTCGGTGGCGCCCATGAGCTCACGGTTCTTGGCGATGGCGCCTTCGCCTTCGAGCACCTGGATCATCACGGGGCCGGAGACCATGAAGTCCACCAGGTCCTTGAAGAACGGGCGCGCGGCGTGCACGGCGTAGAACTGCTCGGCCTCGCGGCGCGACAGGTGAGCCATCTTGGAGGCGACGATCTTCAGGCCGGCGCCTTCGAAGCGGGCGTAGATCTGGCCGATCACGTTCTTCGCCACGGCGTCGGGCTTGATGATGGACAGGGTGCGTTCGATGGCCATTTGAATTTCTCCTTGAAGTGAAGCGGGCAAAGCCCGTAATTGTACCGGCGCGCCCTTGGGCGCCCGTGACACAGGGATGTCGGCGCCGGCACACGCCAGGCCGGTGCCAAAGGCACCGGGCCGGCGCGCTGGGCAGCCGGGCCGATGGAAGTCAGGGACGGCGGACGGGCTCAGCGCCCGCCACGGCCGCCGCGGCCGCCACCGCCACGGCCCTTGCCGCGCAGGAAGGCATCGGCGCCGATGTAGCCCACCGAGGTCTGCATCGGGTCGGGCTGGCGCTCGCCGCCGCCGCCGCCACCGCCCTTGCCGCCCCGGTTGCCGCCCTTGCCGCCGCCGCGCGGGCCGTTGCCCGGGCCGCCGCCAAAGCCGCCACCACCGCCGGGACCGCGGTTGCGGCCGAAGCCGCCACCACCGCCACCACCGCCCGGGCCCTTCTGGACGAAGCGCTTGTCGTAGGTCTGTTGCAGCGGGTTGGGAATCGGACCGTCCTCGCTGCGCTCGCGGCGCTGGCGCTCGGCCTGCAGCGCGCGCTTGTCGTAGGTCTGCTGCAGCGGGTTGGGGATGGGACGGTTGTCGTCGTCTTCCCAGTCCGCGCTGCGGCTGCGGGCGCGCTCGCTCTGGATGGCGCGCTTGTCGTAGGTCTGCTGCAGCGGGTTGGGAATGGCGCCGCCCTCGCGTGCGCCACCTTCGCGCGGCCCGCCCTCGCGCGGGCCGCCCTCGCCGCCGCGCCCGCGCTTGCCGCGGCGGTTGCGGTCATTGCGCTCACCGCCCCGCTCGCCACCACGGTCGGCGCGCTGCTGCTCGCCCTCGCGGCGCGGACCACGCCCTTCCTGCGGCTGCTGCGGCTGGTCGCCCTCGCGGCGCGGCGCGCGGCCCTCCTGCGGCAGCGGCGCGCCATCGCGCTTGTCGCCACGGCGCTTGCCGCGGCGGTTGCGGTCGTTGTTGCGGTCGTTGTTGCGGTCCCCGCCACGCTCGCCGCCCTCGGCGCGGCGCTGCTCGCTGCCGGGGCCCTGGGCCAGGCGGCGGATGATGCGCACGTCGTCCTCGGACAGGTCCACCCAGGTGCCACGCTTCAAGCCGCGCGGCAGCACCACGGTGCCGTAGCGGATGCGGATGAGCCGGCTCACGGCCAGGCCCACGGTGTCGAAGAGCTTGCGCACCTCGCGGTTGCGGCCCTCGGTGATGACGACGCGGTACCAGTGGTTCACGCCCTCGCCGCCGCCGTCCTCGATGGACTTGAAGCAGGCCGGCTGGCCCTCGATCTCCACGCCGTCGAGCAGCTTGGCGCGCGCTTCCGGCTCCAGCGTGCCCAGCACGCGCACGGCGTACTCGCGCTCCACGCCAAAGCGGGGGTGCATGAGCTGGTTGGCCAGCTCGCCGGAGTTGGTGAACAGCAGCAGGCCTTCGGTGTTGATGTCCAGCCGGCCCACCGACTGCCACTTGCCCTGCTGCAGCCTGGGCAGGCGGCGGAACACGGTGGGGCGCTGCTGCGGGTCGTCGTGCGTGACCACTTCGCCCACGGGCTTGTGGTAGGCGATCACGCGTGCCGGCGGCGGCGCGATGCGCACGCGGATGGGTTTGCCGTTCACCTGGATGCGGTCACCCCAGGAGATGCGCTGCCCGGTGTGCGCTGGCTCGCCGTTGACGGTGATGCGGCCCTCGACGATGAGCTGCTCCATGTCGCGGCGCGAGCCCACACCGGCCTGCGCCAGCACCTTGTGCAGCTTGGGCGCATCCGGCTCGGCGGCCAGCACGCGCTTTTGCGGGCCGGCGTCGGCCTCTTCCTCCTCGGCGGGCTCCACGTCGAAGGCGCCGGAGAGCACCTGCGCGAACAGCTCCTGCGTGTCCGGCACGGGCAGGGCCACGGGTGCGGCCTCGGCGGCCGGCGCCTGGGGCGCGGCGCCTTCGGCGTCGCCACCCTCGGCCGGCGCAGCGGCGGCAGCCTGCTCGGCATTGCGGCGCTCGTTGCGCTTGCGGCGGTTGCGGCCCTCGCGGCGCGGCTCTTTCACCTGTTCGTCCGGCTCAGCCGCCACGGCGCCCTCGTCGGCCACAGCCACGGCAGGCTCGGCTGCAGCGGCTTCAGCCGCCTGCGGCGCCACGTCGGCAGCGGCACTCTCCTGCACAACCTCGGCAGACGCTTCGGCAGCAGCCTCCGCAGCCGGCTTGTCGCGGCGCGTGCGGCGGCGGCGCGGACGTGCAGCCGCCTCGCTTTCGCCCTCGCCTTCGGCAGCGGCCGGCGCGGTGGCCTCGCCACCTTCGGCCGGCGCAGCTTCGGCGGGCGCGGCAGCCGCCACCGCCGGAGCCACCACCTCCAGCGTGGCCGCCGACACCTCGGCCGCCACCACGGGCAGCTCCGCCACCGCAGCCACGGGTTGGGCAACGTCTGCCGCCGGCTCGGCGGCCTTCTTGCGGGGC
>NZ_JAXOJX010000039.1:0-76492 GCF_034427735.1 Azohydromonas lata | reverse complement strand
GCAGCGCGCCCAACGCGGGCGGGCTGCCGCACGGGACGGCCGGCGCATCGGACGGTGCATCGGTGGACTCACCGCCCCAGGGCGCGCCCTGCCATGCCCCGGGCGACGAGCGCTGCGGCGCCTGGCTGCGCGTGCTCGGCCCCGCGGCGGGGGCCGGGTGGGGTTCGGCGGCCGTGCCGCGCGTGGGCGCGGAGGTCGGCGTGGTATTCGAAAGCGGCGACCTGGACCGCCCGCTGGTGGCCGGCGGGCTGTATCACGGCGCCGACGCGCCACCCTTTGCCGCAGGGCAACACAGCGGCGCGAACCATGGCGGGGCGCTGTCCGGCGTGCACACGCGGGCGGTGGCGGGTGAGGGCTTCAACCAGTGGGTGCTGGACGACAGCCGCGGCCAGTTGCGCATGCGGCTGCACGCGAGCGCGGCGTGCAGCGAGTGGGGGCTTGGGCACCTGATCCAGCAAGGCGCCTCCAGTGCGTGGCGTGGCGCCTGGCGCGGCAGCGGCTTCGAGGGCATCACACGAGGCTGGGGCAGCGTGCGCGCCGGCGCCGGCCTGCTGCTGAGCACGCAGGCACGGCCGGGCCGCTGTGGCAGTGCCCAGGGCACGCAGATGGACGCGGCCGAGGGCCTGTCCCAACTCCGTGCCGCGCTGGAGCTGGCGCAGCGCCTGGGTGCGGCCGCGCGCGCCGTGCGAGCGCCGGGGCTGGAGACGGCGGCGGACGGCCAGGCACCGCTGTCCCGCCTCCTGGACGGGCTGGACCCGGCGCGCTTTGGGCGTCACCCGGCACGCGTCAACGGCCAGCCGGCGCTGCAGCCCGGGGGCGACGGACGCAGCCCAGGCACGCAACCCGTGCCGGCCTTGAATGAACCGCTGGCGCTGCTGGACAGTGCCGGCGCCGTGCTGCTGGCCGGCAGCACCTCCGTGCACGCCCATGCCGGCGAAACCTTCACCTGGCTGGCGCAAGGGGACGCGCAATTCAGCGCCGCGGGCAGCGTCTGCACGGCCTGTGGCGGCACGGCCGGCGTGTACGCGCACCAGGGCGGCGTGACGGCGCGCGCCGCGCACGGCCCGCTGACGCTGCGCGCCCACGCGGATGCCTTGCGGCTGCTGGCCGACGGCCCTGTGACGGTGGTGAGCACGGGCGACGAGATCTGCATCTGCGCCCAACGCCGCGTGCGGCTGGTGGGCGGCGATTCGGCCTTGACGCTGGACGGGGCCGACATCGAGCTCGCCACGCCGGGGACGGTGACGGTGCGGGGGGCGGTGCATGAGTTTTTGGGGGCAGCTTCTTCACCCGCGCTCCTGCCATGCCTTCCACCTGCTTGTGCTTGGGATGCAGGGGGATACGACGAGCAGTTTCGGCTGGTTGACGAAAACGACCGACCAATTGCAGGACAGCGATATCGCCTTGTTGGCTCCAATGGTCAAACCTGGGAAGGGCTCACCGACGAGCAAGGAATGACCAAGCGGATCTACACGGTTGAATCGGTTGAGTTGTTTATGGAGATATTGAGTGGCCAATAAATCGAGAGGCTTCATATGTCTGCATCTGAGAGTCAATCGGCAAGCAAGAGTAAGCTGGCGTCATCTAAAAAGAGCGCTGGAAAAACCAATGACAAGAAAGGCTCGTTGGTGAAGGTGGTGGTTCTTGAAGATGTTGGCAAATGGATTTCGCCGCAAGCAGGTGAGAAGTTATTTCTCAGTGTGGCGCCAGCTTTGCCTGAAGTAATATTTCAAATTGATTGTGATGCTGCTGGCCCCTTTGTTTGGGAATGGAGCATGCAGTGGGGTGCCAAGGTCAGTGGTTTGCGTGAAAAACTTCCTAGAGGTGTTTTGTTGAAAACATTTAAGTTATCCGGCAAAACAACTACAGACAAGCCGAAATGGAGGCTTGATTTGAATGGCGATGTATTGGGCGGAGTTCTGACTGTTCAGATTGTTGTGGATAGAAATCAATACAAACGCAGTGTGCATATATGTGGCAAAAATCCAGAGAAAAGTGAGATATTGGCGTATCTGTCATCTTTTTCTGATTCTAGTGGCTACGAAAAAATAATTGAAAAAGAAACAAAAGCTAAGCATTTTCTTGATATTGATGGAGAGCCTGTGGTTGCTTTTGACAACGGTTATGGCTTGACGCAGCTTACAAATCCGGCTCCGAGTTACCATCAGGCGTGGAATTGGAAGGAAAACATAAAGGCGGGTATCAGTTTATATGCTGCATGCCGGCAGAGAGCAAAGAAAATGCTTGATGCGCACCTGCCTTATTCTGAAGAGATGCTGACAAATGAAACCTATGCCAGGTGGAATGGTGGTGGTTATTACGGTTGGGATGTGAAAGCAAATAAATGGGTGCTGCGTGTGAATATCTTGTGTGATTCCTCTACTGGCAATATTGGCTGGAATATGGTTGATCCAGAAAATTCTGGGAAAACAGAGGCTGATTTGCGTGATCGCGACAAGGATGTTTACAGGCTGGGAAAAAAGGGGCAGGACGATGAGCACCGCTGGCAGTACTCTGGGATCTGCTATGCAGATCATTTGCGCAATGCTGATGAGTAAGAAGATATTGATGGGCGTGGTCGCCTTGTCGATGTTTGAGTCAGCCTGCCTGGCGCAGGGAATATTTTGGAAAAAAGGAGAATTCCACATTGACGGTGTCGTTGTTGAAAGTAAAAGATTGGATCGGGAGCTTGGAGAAGCGGTTAAGGGGGGGGATGTGACGATATTGAATGGGGCGGTGCATTCGCCGGAGTTATATGTGGCCTATGTAAGCAAGCCCAGTCATTCGTTGCCCTTGAGTCGTTGCGGTGCCGGCACGGAGGATGTATTGATGCTGATTCGATATCAGAATGCCAGGTTGGCGTTGCTTGATAAATTGGAGATCAATAGTTGTGAGAAGGGTGTGCTGTTGACGAATCAGACCATGGAAGTGCCGGTGGAGCCGCTGTCATTTATTGAAATGCATGACGATTGGATTGAATTCTGGAGTACTCCGCCATTGACCAATCCTGGTGTAGATGCTCCGATGCAGCATCGGTACAAGATTGTGAAAGGTCGATTTGTGCGGCGACCATAAGCGATATTGATGTGGTCGCGGGTGGAGATTTGCCGGCATGAAAAAAGCGCCGACATTCCAAATGAGGAAAGGTCGGCATATTGGATGAAATTGGGCCGGGATTCCAGGGCCGGATATTGTTTCCAGCGCCGGCCCGGCTGGTGGACGTTGGTGGAAAAAAGTAATGGGCCCTTTCCCAATTCGCGCCGATTCAGGCGGCGCGGTTTTGGGCGGACAGCGCCGAAGCGTCCGGCGCGAGGATGGCCGCCATGCGGTATTCGTCACCGGTGAGAGACAGTGCCGCGGCCGGCGTGCCGCTCACCCCGCATCGCCCCCAGGCTGCGGCCAGCGCCAGCAGCGGCGCCACGGCGCCGGTGTGGCCGCAGCAGGTGCCGGCCAGGTGGAGGTCGTCCATGGGGTCCAGGTGCGGCAGCGCGGATTGCGCCAGGGCGTACAGCGCCGTGGCGGCGTCGCCATGCTGGTCCGCATCGGTGCTCAGGCAGGCCAGGGCGGCGGCGTCCATGCCGCAGGCGCGAAGGGCGCCGTCCAGCAGCACCTGCAGTGGCGCCGCGGCGTCCAGGGGGCGGCGGGCGTGATCCGCCGGAGGGCAGGGTTGGAAGCGCAAGGCGCGCAGATGCACGGGGGCGAGAGCGCTGGTGGCGTCGTCGGACGGCGGGGCTGGGGCGTCGTCCGCGCGGGTGGAGAGCAGCAGCGCGGCGGCGGCTTCGCCCGGCATCAGGCCGCGCGGGCGGCGGGGCAAGGCGTACAGGCGGCCTTCGCGCTCCAGTCGCTGCAGGGCCTCGTCGTCCAGGTCGCTGTGGCAGGCCAGCAGCAGCAGGCGGGCGTCGCGGCCGGCGCGGTGCAGCGCCGTGAGGCGGGTTTGCGCCTGTTCCAGCAGTGCGCCGCCGCCGCGCAACGGCCGCAGGTTGGCGGCCCCCGCCAGGCCGGCCGGGGCGAGCGTGGACAGGCGCTGCGCCAGCCAGGTTTGGGCCGCCTGCGCCTGGGCCTCGCTCCACTCGGCGGGCCAGTGGGCCAGCACGTGCAGCGTGGGCGCTGGGCCGGTCATGTCCGACGGCGAGGCGTCGGCCAGCGCCTGGGCCGCCTGGTCCAGCAGCGGCGAGAGGGCAGCCAAGGCGCGCAGCGCGGCGGGGGATGGCGGTGGCGCGTCCTGGGCGGGCCAGTCGGCCTGCACGGCGGCGAGGTCCAGCGCCGCGATGCGGGCGGTGAGCATGGGCAGGCCGTCCTGGTCGCGCAGCAGCGGGTCCGGCCGCGGGCGGGGCTGGCCTTCGGCCAGGGCGGCCAGCAATGTGGAGACGTCGGCGCCGGCAGGGGTGTGGACCCAGGCGGCAAGCAGCGGCAGGGCTGCATCGGCGCCGGTGCCGGCGGACGGGACGGCGTCGGCGGTGTCAGCGGCGGCCTTGCCATCTGCCAAGGGGGCCGGGGGCGTGGCGGTTTTGTCCAGGGGCCATTTGCGCAGGACGAGCACGCCGGCAAACAGCAGCAGCGGGAGAACGAGGAGGTACTGCAGCACGTCGTCCAGGCCGACCACGCGGCGCTGCGCGTACCAAGTGCCCAGGACGACGGCCCAAGTCGCCAGGCCGAGGGCGGCCAGCAGGAGGAGGTGTTTCAGCAGGGAGCGCATGAGGCGGGCAGGCGGCGCGGTGGCGGGGGCCGTCAGTCCAGCGTGGTGCTCTGCGAGGCGATCAGCGTGGCGCCGCAGGCGGTGCGGTCGCCGTGGCGGGCGGCGGGGCGGCCGTCGAGCAGGCAGCTCGCGTCGCCGGAGACGATGGGGCTCACGCCGCCGTGGTGCCTGCACGGGCAGGTGGCCTGGTCGCCCACGCGTGCGATCGGCTTGCCGTGGCTGTCGGTGCTGGGCGAGCCGGAGATGACAGTGCCGCCGTGGGAGGTCTTGTCGCCCAGGACGATGAAGGGCTTGGCCATCGCGGTGCTCCTCTCAGGAGTGGGGATGGCTCAAGAGTGATTCAAATTGTTTCCGAAGGCTATGAGGGGTGGGCCGGAGGGAGGGGTGACCTGGAGGTGAGGCCGGCGGGCGGGGATGACGCAACAGGGGGCGGAGCGCCTTGGCTGCCGGGATGCGAACACCTGCCCCCCAACGAAAAGAGCGCCTCACGGCGCTCTTTCCTTGTGGGCTTGAAAGCCCTTTTGACGCTTCACCCGGCCCAAGCGGCCGGGCGGCGCGTCACTGCGCTTCCAGCTCGAAGGGCAGTTTCACCTGCGTGAGGTCCTTGCGCGTTTCCACGAGCACCAGCGGGCCTTCGTCCAGCAGCACCACGGGCTTGATTTCGCGCGGCACGTGCGCGGGCTTGGGTTCGGCGGCCATGGCCTCCTGCACCGCACGCACCTTGTCGGCGTCGGAGTGCACCCACTGCAGGCCGGCGGATTCGGCCAGGGACTGCAGGTCACCCAACGGCAGCTCGAAGGCGGGCACGGCCGGCACGGTTTCCACCACGGCGTCGGCCAGCGGGGCCAGCACTTCGGCGGCGGACGCCAGCGGCACGCCGTCCACGCGCGGCTCGGCGGACGCAGCCTCGGCTTCCTGCTGCGCGGCGGCCACGGCGGCTTCGCCCAAGTCGGCGCGGGCGGACACGCCACCCTCGGCCACGGCGGCGGCTTCCAGCGCCTCCACGGCCGGCTCGCGCTCGCGGCGCGGGCTGCGGCGGCGGCGGCGCGGCTCAGCGGCGTCGCCGGCTTCCTCGGCCACGGCTTCCGGCGTTTCCGCAGCGGCGACCGTCTCCGAAGCGGCTTCAGCCGTGGCTTGCGGCGCAGCTTCCGACTCGGCAGCTTCCGGGGCCGCGGCTTGCGGCGCGGGCTCGGCCACGGGGGCGGCGGCCATGGCCGTGTCGCCCATCACCTCGGCGCCTTGGGCGGCGGCGACTTCGACGGCAGCCTCGGCGGGCGTGACCGTCTCGGGGCCGGCTTCGCCATCGGCGCGCACCTCGTCACGGTCGCGGCCACCGCGGCGGCGGCGACGGCGGCGGGCCTGCTCGGCCTGCGCGTCGTAGTCCAGCTCCTCGGCCGGCGGCGCGAACTCGGCGGCGCCCGCCTCGGCCGAGCTCAGCTCGGCCGCGACGGCCAGCGGGTCCTCGGCCAGAGGCGCCGGACGCACGGGCTCAGGGCGCGGGGCGCGGCGGCCTTCGCCACGGTCCGCACGGTCGCCACGCTCGGCGCGGTCGCCACGGTCTTCGCGTTGCTCGGTGCGCTCGGCACGTTCCGGACGCTCGGCACGCTCCACGCGCTCGCCACGGTCAGCGCGCTCGGCACGGTCACCGCGTTCCGCACGCTCGACGCGCTCAGGACGCTCGGCGCGTTCCGGGCGCTCGGCACGCTCCACGCGCTCGCCACGCTCGGCGCGGTCACCACGCTCTGCACGGTCGGCACGGTCAGCGCGCTCGGCACGGTCGCCGCGCTGCGGGCGCTCGCTGCGCTCGTCGTAGCCGTTGGCGTCGAAGGCTTCCTGGCGGCGGCTGCTGCGCTCGGGGCGCTCGGCGCGTTCCGGACGCTCGGCGCGCTCGGTGCGCTCGCCACGGTCAGCACGCTCGGTGCGCTCGCCGCCGCGGGCTTCGCGCACGTCGCTGCCGTTGCGGCGCTCGTCGCCGCGGCCACCACGGCCACCGTCGCGGCGGCCGCCGCTGCGTTCACCGCGCTCGCCGCCGCGTTCGCCACGCTCACCGCGTTCGCGGCGGCGGCTGTCGCGGGCTTCGCCGGGGAAGGGGTAGCCGTCCTGGGCGGTGGCCACGGCCGGCGCGGCGGCCGGGGCGGCCACGGCGGCGGGCTGGCCGTTGTCCACGCCGAACAGGCGCTTGACCCAGCTGAAGAAGCCGCCACCGATCGGGGCCGGCGCCGGGGCCGCCACGGGCTCAGGCGCGGGCGCCGCCACCGGGGCGGGCGTCGGGGCCGGCTTGGGCGGGGCGATGGGCGCGGAGGTGTCGGGCAGGATGCCCTTGATCACCGGCTCCTGCTTGGGCTTGGTCTTCTCGCGGCGCGTGATCCCGACCTCGTCGTCAAGCTCCTCGATCATGGTGTAGCTGGCCTGCAGGTTCTCCAGCCGCGGGTCGTCGTGGCGCAGGCGCTCCAGCTTGTAGTTGGGCGTCTCCAGGTGCTTGTTGGGCACCAGCAGCACGGTCACGCGCTGCTTGAGCTCGATCTTGGTGATCTCGGTGCGCTTCTCGTTGAGCAGGAAGCTCGTCACCTCCACCGGCACCTGCACGTGCACGGCGGCGGTGTTGTCCTTCATGGACTCTTCCTGAACCATGCGCAGGATCTGCAGCGCCGACGATTCGGTGTCGCGGATGTGGCCGGTGCCGTTGCAGCGCGGGCAGGTGATGTGGCTGCCTTCGGAGAGGGCCGGGCGCAGGCGCTGGCGCGAGAGCTCCAGCAGGCCGAACTTGGAAATGGAGCTGAACTGCACGCGGGCGCGGTCCTGGCGCAGCGCGTCGCGCAGGCGCTGTTCGACCTCGCGGCGGTTCTTGGACTCCTCCATGTCGATGAAGTCCACCACGATCAGGCCGCCCAGGTCGCGCAGCCGCATCTGGCGCGCGATCTCGTCGGCGGCTTCGAGGTTGGTGCGGCTGGCGGTCTCCTCGATGTCGCCGCCGCGCGTGGCGCGGGCGGAGTTGACGTCGATGGACACCAGCGCCTCGGTGTGGTCGATGACGATGGCGCCGCCGGAGGGCAGGTTCACCGTGCGGGCGAAGGCCGTCTCGATCTGGTGCTCGATCTGGAAGCGGCTGAACAGCGGCGCATCGTCACGGTAGCGCTTCACACGCGGTGCCAGCTCGGGCATCACGTGGTTCATGAACTGCTGGGCCTGCTCGAAGATGTCGTCGGTGTCGATCAGGATCTCGCCGACGTCCACGGTGAAGTAGTCGCGGATGGCGCGGATGACCAGCGAGCTTTCCTGGTAGATCAGGAAGGCGCCCTTGCTCGACTGCGCGGCGCCGTCCACGGCGCTCCACAGCTTGAGCATGTAGTTGAGGTCCCACTGCAGCTCGCCCGCGGAGCGGCCGATGCCGGCGGTGCGGGCGATCAGGCTCATACCCTTGGGGTATTCGAGCTGGTCCATCGCCTCCTTGAGCTCTTCGCGGTCCTCGCCCTCGATGCGCCGGCTCACGCCGCCGCCGCGCGGGTTGTTGGGCATGAGCACCAGGTAGCGCCCGGCCAGGCTGATGAAGGTGGTCAGCGCCGCGCCCTTGTTGCCGCGCTCCTCCTTTTCCACCTGGACCAGCAGCTCCTGGCCCTCGCGGATGACGTCGCTGATCCTCGCGTTCTTGACCTCGGCGCCTTCCCTGAAGTACTGGCGCGAGATTTCCTTGAAAGGCAGGAAGCCGTGGCGGTCCTCGCCGTAGTCGACGAAACAGGCTTCCAGCGAAGGTTCGACGCGGGTGACGACGGCCTTGTAGATGTTGCCCTTGCGCTGCTCGCGCCCTTCGATTTCGGTTTCGAAGTCAAGCAGCTTTTGGCCGTCGACAATCGCCAGCCGCCGCTCTTCGGGCTGCGTGGCATTGATCAGCATGCGCTTCATGTGCACTCCTGCGGCCGTTCTGGGCGGCCGCTTCTCTCAGCTGCCGCCCGTGTCTCCCACAGGCGGCTGTCCGATGCACGAGAGTCGTGGAAGAAGCGTCGGTCAGGAATCGCCCGGGGCTGCCGTGAGGCCTTCGCCTGGCACGGCAGCGGGGCTGCACGCGGCACAGAGAAAACAGGCTCCGAAGTCGCTCCTCCGAGGCCCGTCGCCGCAGGCGACAGGCACGCCGACGGCGACCGCGCCGGAGAACCGGGGTCGCTGGGTGGGCAGTTTTTGGGAAGACGGCGACGACATGCGCACGGTCACTGGACGCTGTGGGGCGAGCTGGCCGTTTCGACCTTCTCGGCCCCGAAAACCTTGTTCGTTCCCTGCAACAGGGGGGCTTCTTCTACGGTGTCTCTTCCGCTGCGCCGGGCCGGCTGCCGGGTCACTTGGGGACCGGGCTCGCCGCCGGGGCGACCGCGTTGCATCACCGGGTTTTGCGCTTGCGCGCTGCCGGTGCATGTTGCAGTGCCGGTAAACTCTGAAAAATCAAGCACTTACAACACACATGGGCCGACGCATTATAGGCGGCAATTCCGCCGCGGCGAAGCCGTCTGTCAAGACCTCATCCGTCGCGCCCGCACCATCCGTGCAGCGCCTCACGGTGGACGAGGGTTCGCAGGGCCAGCGCCTGGACAATTTCTTGCTTCGCGTGCTCAAGGGCGTGCCTAAAACGCACGTCTACCGGGTCATCCGCTCAGGGGAAGTTCGCATCAACAAGGGCCGCGCCAGCGCCGACACGCGGCTGGAAATCGGCGACGAGGTCCGCGTGCCGCCCGTGCGGCTGCCCGCGCCCACCGAGGCACCGCCGGTGCCGGCCCGCGAATTCCCCTTGCTGTTCGAGGACGAGCACCTGCTCGTCATCGACAAGCCCGCCGGCGTGGCGGTGCACGGCGGGTCGGGCGTGAGCTTCGGCGTCATCGAGCAACTGCGCCAGGCGCGGCCGCAAGCGAAATTCCTGGAGCTGGTGCACCGGCTGGACAAGGAAACCTCGGGGCTGCTGCTCATCGCCAAGAAGAGAAGCGCGCTCACCTCGCTGCAGGACCAGTTCCGCGCCCGCGACACCGGCAAGACCTACGCGGCGCTGGTGACGGGGCCCTGGCCGGAGAACCGCAAGGTCATCGACGTGGCGCTCCATAAATACCTGGACGCCGGCGGCGAGCGCCGCGTGCGCGCCGTGGCGGCCGACCACGCCGACGGCCGCCGCTCCATCTCGCTGGTGCGCATCGCCCAGCGCTACGACGGTTTTACTTTGCTGGACGTGACCATCAAGACCGGGCGCACGCACCAGATCCGCGTGCACCTGGCCAACGAGGGCTGTGCGATTGCCGGGGACGACAAGTACGGCGACTTCGCCCTCAACCGCGCCCTGGCGCGGGGCGAGCGGGTGGCGGGCGTGCGCTTCGAGCGCATGTTCCTGCACGCGCGGCGCCTGGCCTTCGACCACCCGGCCAGCGGCGAGCGCATCGAGCTGCAGGCGCCGCTGCCCGCGGAGTGCACGCAACTGCTGGAGCATCTGAAACCGCTGGCCGGCCGCGCGGGGGCGGCGGCTGCACCGGCCCCGGTGGCCTGATCCCTGCTTGAAGGCAACGCCATGAACCTGCCACGACGCTTTGATCTGATCGTCTTCGACTGGGACGGCACGCTGTTCGACTCCACGGCGCTCATCGTCCGCTGCATCCAGGATGCGTGCGCCGATTTGGGCGTGACCGTGCCCAGCAACGAGGCCGCCACCTACGTCATTGGACTGGGGCTGCAGGACGCGCTGCGCCACGCCGTCCCCGGGCTGCACGCCTCGCGCTACCCGGAGCTGGCGCAGCGCTATCGCCAACATTACTTCGCCCGCCAGCATGAGCTGAGCCTCTTCGAAGGCTCGCTGGAGATGCTGCAAGCCTTGAAATCCCGCCACCACTGGCTGGCCGTGGCCACCGGCAAGGCCCGGCGGGGGCTGGACGAGGCGCTGGCGCACTCGCAGCTCGCGGGCCTGTTCGACGGCACCCGCACCGCGGACGAGACGGCCTCCAAGCCCGACCCGCGCATGCTGCTGGAGCTGATGCGCGAGTTCGGCGCGGAGCCGCAGCGCACGCTCATGATCGGCGACACCACCCACGACCTGCAGTTGGCCCTGAACGCCGGCACGCCCAGCCTGGCCGTGAGCTACGGCGCGCACGAGCCCGAGGCTTTCGAGGCCTACGGCCCGCTGGCGGTGCTGCATTCCACGGCCGAGCTCAGCGACTGGCTGCTGGGCCATGCCTGAGGCGCCGCCGCCCCGGCCCGCGCCGCCGTCATCGCCGCCCGCCGAGCCGCGGCGCCTGTGCGCCGGTGCCGACCTGGCGGAGAAGGGCAAGGCGCTGGTGTTCGACGTGTTGCTGTGGGGCCAGGCGGCCACGGCCTTCGCGCTGCGCTTCGACGGCGCGGTGGTGGCCTACGTCAACCGCTGCGCCCACGTGCCGGTGGAGATGGACTGGCAGCCCGGCGAGTTCCTGGACGCGCAGCGGCAGTGGATCCTCTGCTCCATACACGGCGCGGCCTACGAGCCGGCCACGGGGCGCTGCGCCTGGGGACCGTGCGGGCGGGGCCGTCTCAAGCCCTTGCATGTGGAGGAAAAGGGTGGCGAGGTGTATTGGTATCCTTGCGCCGACATTCGACCGGTGGACCGCGCCGGCTGATCTCCGGCCGGCACCGCTGGCAAAACCACTCCGCTGAAAGCTCCCCGCCATGAACGACGAAGCCCGGCCCGGCGATGCGCCGGAGGCCATGCCCACGCCCAAACGTGACGCCGCCGCGGCGCCGCGCGCCAGTTACGAAGCCGTGATGGAGCAGGTGGCGCGGGAGTTCGTCCGCGAGCGCCGCAGCGACAGGCGCTGGCGCATCTTCTTCCGCCTGGCCTGGCTGGGCCTGTTCCTGGCCGTGGCTTGGGCGCTGCTGGTGCAGCGCACCCACGTCGCCGCGCCCACCGGCCCGCACACCGCGCTGATAGAAGTGCGCGGCGAGATCGCCGCCGACACCGAGGCCAACGCCGAGGACATCGTCGCCGCGCTGCGCACGGCCTTCGAAGACCGCGGCGCGCAGGCCGTGGTGCTGCGCATCAACAGCCCCGGCGGCTCGCCGGTGCAAGCGGGGATCATCAACGACGAGATCCGCCGCCTGAAGGCGCTGCACAAGAAGCCGGTCTACGCCGTGGTGGAAGAGATGTGCGCCTCCGGCGCCTACTACATCGCCGTGGCCGCGGACGAGATTTACGTGGACAAGGCCAGCCTGGTCGGCTCGATCGGCGTGCTGATGGACGGCTTCGGCTTCACCGGGCTGATGGACAAGCTGGGCATCGAGCGCCGGCTGCTCACCGCCGGTGAGAACAAGGGCATGCTGGACCCGTTCTCGCCGCAGAACCCGCAGCAGCGCGCCTTCGCGCAGGCCATGATCGACCAGATCCACCAGCAGTTCATCTCGGTCGTCAAGGAAGGCCGCGGCAAGCGCTTGAAGGAAACGCCGCAGACCTTCTCCGGCCTCTTCTGGAACGGCGAGGACGCCGTGGCCCAGGGCCTGGCCGACAGCTTCGGCAACCTGGACATGGTCGCCCGCGACGTGGTCAAGGCCGAGGAAGTGATCGACTACACGCCCAAGGAAAACGTGGCCGAGCGGCTGGCCAAGCGCTTCGGCGCCGCGATCGGCGCCGGCGCGGTGCGCGCGCTGCAGTCGTCGGTGAACCTGCGGTGACTTTCAAACTGGGCTTGAAAGTGACTGTGGAGATTGCCGCCGGAAAGTGAAGCAACCGGGCGGTGAGAAACCGGTCCCGCACAAAAGGAAATGCCCGCTGATGCGGGCATTTCCTTTTTCAGCTCCAGCAGCTCTCAGCTCTTGAGCGCCTCGCTCAGCCGCCGCGAATTCCCCGGATCGCGGAACACCAGCGGCTGCGCGCGCACCGGCGCCGCCACGCCGTCTTCCACGCGCTGCACGGCCTCCTGCACCAAGTGGTGGTGGGGGCTCTTGGGGCACACGGGGTCGGCGGCGGCGGCGTCCTGGGCCAGCAGGTAGGCCTGGCAGCGGCAGCCGCCCAAGTCCTGCTCCTTGTGCTCGCAGCTCGCGCAGGGCTCCTTCATCCAGCCCGTGCCGCGGTAGCGGTTGAAGCCGTCGGAGTCGAACCAGGCCGAGCGCAGCGAGCTGTCGCGCACGTTGGGGAAGGTCAGGCCGGGCAGCATCTTGGCCGTGTGGCAGGGCAGCACGTCGCCGTCGGGCGTGACGGTGATGAACATGTTCCCCCACCCGTTGACGCACTTCTTGGCCTTGCCCTCGTGGTAGTCGGGCGAGACGAAGAAGAGCTTCATCCTGTCGCCCAGCTTCACGCGCCAGGCGTCGGTCACGGCCTCGGCGCGCTTCAACTGCTCGCGCGTGGGCAAGAGCTGCTCGCGGTTGATGAAGGCCCAGGAGTAGTACTGCGAGTTGGCCAGCTCGACGTACTCGGCGCCCAACTCGTCCGCCAGGGCGATGATGGGGTCGATGTGGTCGATGTTGAGCCGGTGCAGCACCACGTTCATGACCATGGGCCAGCCCTGTTCCTTGATCAGCGCGGCGACGCGGCGCTTCAAGTCGAAGGTCTTGGTGTGCGAGAGGAAGTCGTTGACTTCCTTGGTCGAGTCCTGGAACGAGAGCTGCACGTGGTCCAGCCCCGCGGCCTTGAGCGCTTGGGCGCGCTGCGGCGTGAGGCCCACGCCGGAGGTCAGCAGGTTGGTGTAGTAGCCCAGGCGGTGGGCCTCGGCGATGAGCTCTTCCAGGTCGTCGCGCAGCAGCGGCTCGCCGCCGGAGAAGCCGCACTGCACGGCGCCGAGCTCGCGGCCCTCGCGCAGCACGCGCACCCAATCGGCGGTGGAAAGCTCCTGCTCGTGCTGCGCGAAATCGACCGGGTTGTAGCAAAACACGCAGTGCAGCGGGCAGCGGTAGGTCACTTCCGCCAGCAGCCACAGCGGCGGCCCCGGGCGCGCGGCGGCCAGCGCCGCGCTGGTGGCGGGCAGGGGAGAGGCGTTCATCAGGCCGCCTCCCACTCCAGCCAGCGCTGCTTGCCGGCGATGTCCATGAAGGCGACCACGTCGCCCTGCAGCCCCTGCGTGTTGAAGGCCTGCTCCAGCTCCGCGACGATCTGCGCCACGCTGCGCGTGCCGTCACAACGCTTCAGGATCTCGCCGCCGCTCTGGTTGAGCTTGACCATGCCCTCCGGGTAGAGCAGGACGAAGCACTGCTGCACCTCCTCCCACTGCAGCCGGAAGCCCCGGCTGATGCGCGGGCTGCTGTCGAGTTGCGGCGCCGCGTTCATGCGTTGACCCCGTAGCGCTGCGCCATGGCGTCGTTCATGGCCCACAGGATGTCCAGCTTGAACTGCAGGATCTCCAGCGCCCGCTCCTGCAGCGCGCGGGTGTTGAAGTGGTCCAGCGTGACGGCCAGGCCCTGCTCCACGTCGCGCCGCGCCTGGCTGACGCGGTTGCGGAAGTAGGTCAGGCCTTCCGGCTCTATCCAGGTGTAGTGCTCCGGCCAGGTGGCCAGGCGCTGCTTGTGGATCTCGGGGGCGAACAGCTCGGTCAGCGACGAGCACACCGCCTCCTGCCACGGCGCCTTGCGCGCGAAATTGATGTAGGCGTCCACCGCGAAGCGCAGCGCCGGGATGACGTGGCGCAGGTCCTCGATCTCCTCTCGCTTGAGGCCCACGGCCTCACCCAGGCGCAGCCAGGCCTCGATGCCGCCCGGGTCCTTGATGCCGCCGATCTCGAACCCGTCGTGGTCCAAGATGCGCTGCACCCAGCCGCGGCGCACGTCGCGGTGCGGGCAGTTGGCCATGACGTTGGCGTCCTTCACCGGAATCGCGATCTGGTAGTAGTAGCGGTTGGCCACCCAGGCGCGCACCTGCTCCGGCGTCGCCTTGCCCGTGTTGAGCATGACGTTGAACGGATGGTGGATGTGATAGCTGCGGCCACGCTCGCGCAGCTTGGTTTCGAACTCCTCGCGGCTCCAGGCGGGGCGGCCGTCGGCAGCGGGGGCGGTGTGGTAGAGGATGTCGGCGCGCATGGAAAGTCTCCGTTGTTGTCGTGTGTGTCGGGTACTGCTGCTTAAAGGTCCAGGGCCATGCCGTCCTCGCACACGGTGATGCCGGCGCGGGTGAGCTCGGCGCGCTCGGCCGAGTCCTCGTCGAGGATGGGATTGGTGTTGTTGATGTGGATGAGGAAGCGCTGCGTGCTTGCCGGCAGCTTGTCCAGCCACTCCACCATGCCGCCGGCGCCGCTTTGCGCCAGGTGGCCGATGTCGTGGGCCGTCTTGCGGCTCAGGCCCATGCGCTGCATCTCGTCGTTGGTCCAGAAGGTGCCGTCCACCATCACGGCGTCGGCGGCCTGCATGGCGGCGAACACGGGGCCGTCGATCTCGCCCAGGCCCGGCGCGTAGAACAGGGTCTTGCCGCTGCGCGGGTCGGTGACGGACAGGCCGATGTTGTCGCCCGGCTCCGGCGCGTCGCGGTGCGGCGAGTAGGGCGCGGCCTTGCTGGACAGCGCAATGGCGCGGAACACCAGCGGCGCCAGGCCCGGAATTTCAAACGGCGTGCCGTCGGGCTGGAGGCGGCGGCGGTCCACCCCGCAGTAGTGCTCCAGCACGCGCAGGATGGGGTTGCCGGTGGTGAGGTCCTGGGCCACGGCGTCGGTGCACCACAGCGGCAGCTTGCCGTTGCGCTCGCGCAGCATGAACAGGCCCGTGGAGTGGTCGATCTGGCCGTCGATCAGCAGCACGGCGGCGATGGCCGTGTCGCGCAGCGCGCGGCCCGGCTGCAGCGCGGGCGTGGCCTTGATCTGCTGCAGCACGTCCGGCGAGGCGTTGAGTAGCAGCCCGTCGCCGCCGGCGTCCGGCTGGATGAAGATGGAAGACTGCGTGCGCGGCTTGGCCCGCACGGTGCCGGCGCGCACCCCGGCGCAGTTGCGGCAGTTGCAGTTCCACTGCGGAAAGCCGCCGCCGGCGGCGGAGCCCAGGATGGTGATGCGCATGGCGTCCCGTGTTCGTCTGTCTGGTGAGCCTGGCATCCGCGGCGGCAAGAAAAGCGCCTGGCGGATGTGGGCGGGGCGGCACGGCTTGCACCGTGCCGCCCCGCTGGTGAAGCGCGCTGATCAGGCGATCAGCCCTGCTTCAGCCCGCATTCAGCGAGCGGCGACGTACATCGTGATTTCGAAGCCGAAACGCAGATCGGTCGCGCAGGGGGTTTGCCATTGCATGTGAAGTCTCCTTTTCTGGTCAGTGGGCGCGGCCTCTTTGGCGATGACCGCGGGAACGTCGTTCCAGGCGCCATCTTCCGGCGGGGGGGCTGGGCGCCACAGGCCCGCGGTCTGCATTCCGGCCTCATGAAAATCATGAATCTGCGCGCGTCTCAGGGTCTGCCCGCACGCATGGCTACCATCCCGGGCGTGTCCGAACCCAATCCCACCCCCGACCTGGCCCCGCTGCGCACCCACGGCTTGCCCGTGGGCCACGGGCACGTACTGCACGTGCAGGAGTGGGGCGCTCCCGACGGGCTGCCCGTGCTGCTGCTGCACGGCGGCCCCGGCTCCGGCTGCAGCCCGCTGCTGCGCCGCGGGTTCGACCTCACGAAATACCGGCTGATCTGCCCCGACCAGCGCGGCGCCGGCCGCAGCACGCCGCGCGGCGGCCTGATGCACAACACCACCGCCAAGCTGTTGGACGACCTCTGGCTGCTGCGCCGCCGCTTGGGCGTGGAGCGCTGGCTGGTGGCCGGCGGCTCCTGGGGCGCGACGCTGGCGCTGCTGCACGCGCTGGACCAGCCCGAGGGCGTGCTGGGCCTGCTGCTGCGCAACACGTTCCTGGCGCGCGAGGCCGACATCCGCGGCTTCTTCGAAGGCGCTCCCGCCGCGCTGGCCCAGGGCTGGACGGGCATGCCAGAGCTCGAAAGCAAGGCGGCGCAGGCGCTGGCCATCGAATGGTGGCGCTGGGAGCGGCTGCGCTGCGGCCAGTCGGACGAGGCGCAAACCCCCGCCGGCGAGGTGCTGGAGGCGCAGGTGGACCGCTACCGCGTGCAGTCCCACTTCCTGCGCGAGGGCTGCTGGCTGCAGGAGCCGCCGCTGCTGGATCGCCTGGCCGCGCTGCCGCAAGTGCCGTTGCGCCTGCTGCATGGCGAGCAGGACGCCGTCTGCCCCGCCGGCGGTGCGCGGCTGCTGCAGGCTGCCGTGCCCTGGGCCGAGCTTGAAATGCTGCCTGGCGTGGGCCACGACCCGGCGCACCCGCTGCTGCAGGCCGCGCAGCGCCGCGCGCTGGACGCCTTTGCCGGGCGCGGCGATTTCGGTCCGCCGGGAGACGCGGTGTGAGCGCGGTGGAGCAGCCCGCGGCCCAAGGCACGCCGTCCGCCGATGCAGCACAGCCGGCGGCCATGGCCCGCCCGCGCCGCTTCACCTGGGGCCTGCGCGCGCAGGTGAACACGCTGGTGGGCGTGCTCACGCTGCTGTTCGTGGCCTGGCTGCTGGTGCTCAAGGTGAACAACCTGCGCGACTCGGTGAAAGAGGAGGTGGTGGCCGCCAACCGCGTCGCCGCGCAACTGCTCAACCGCACCGCATGGCTCTACACCGCGCAGGGCACGCCGGGGATGCTGAGCTTTCTCAACGGCTTGGGCCGCGTGCGCTCCAACGAGATCACGCTCACCGACGGGCAGGGCCGCGTGCTCTACACCTCGCCGCCCTCGACCTACAAGCTGGGCCGCGACGCACCGGACTGGTTCGAGCGCTACATCGCTCCGGAGCCGCTGATGCAGGCCTACGAGTTTCCGGACGGGCGGCTGCAGATCACCGCGAACCACTCCCGCGCCGCGCTGGACGCCTGGGACGTCGTGGTGCAGTTCACCGCCATGGCGCTGGGCCTGCTGCTGGCGCTCAACGTGCTGGTGTTCTGGCTGGTTGGGCGGGCCGTGCGCCCCTTCGGCCGCATAGAGCGCGCGTTGGGCGAGCTGGAGTCCGGCCGCTTCGACGTGCGGCTCCCGCCGCTGCGCGGGCGCGAGGCCGCCGCCATCGGCAGCGCCTTCAACCGCATGGTGGCGCAACTGCGCGCGCACATAGACACCGAAAAGCGCGCCGTGCTGGCCGAGCGCCGCTTGGGCGACAGCCGCGAGCTGGCGCGCTGGCTGGACCATCACATCGAGCAGGAGCGGCGCACCATCGCGCGCGAGCTGCACGACGAGCTGGGCCAGTCCGTCACCGCCATACGCTCGCTGGCGCTGGCCGTGGCGCGCCGTGTGGACGACGCCGAGGCGCGCCAGGCCGCGCAGCTCATTGCCGACGAGTCCTCGCGCCTGTACGACGCCATGCACGGCCTTATCCCGCGCCTGGCGCCGCTGGTGCTGGACAGCATGGGCCTGAGCGCCGCGCTGCAGGACCTGGTGGAGCGCACCCGCCGCGCCCACCCCGGGCTGCAATTGAGCCTGCAGCAGCCGCCGGAGCTGGCGCCGCTGGAGGCCGAGGCCGCGCTGGCCCTGTACCGCGCCGCCCAGGAAGGCCTCACGAACGCGCTGCGACACGGCGCGGCCACGCGCATCGAGCTGCGGCTGTGGGTGGAGGGCGGCGAGCTGCGCCTGCGCTTGCGCGACGACGGCCGTGGCCTGCCCGCACAGTGGCAGGAGCGCCCCGGCCACCACGGCCTGCGCTGGCTGGACGAGCGCGTGGGCAGCCTGGGTGGGCGCATGAGCGTGCAGCCCGCCGCGCCGCAAGGGGTGGAATTGGAAGTCTGGCTGCCGCAGCGCCCGCCGGTGGCGGCGGCCGACCTGGGCGAACCGGCCGAGGAGGCGCGCAGCCCCTGGGCCGGCCCCATCAAGAAGGACAAGGAGACGCCGTGATGTCACGGCCGCAAGCCATGAAAAGGGAGGCGCCGTGACGCGGGTGCTGCTGGTGGACGACCACGCCCTGGTGCGCATGGGTTTTCGCATGCTGCTGGCCGATGCCGGCATGGAAGTGGTGGGCGAGGCCGGCGACGGCGAGCAGGGCTGCCAGCTCTACGCCTCGCTGCGGCCGGACGTGGTGCTGATGGACCTGTCCATGCCGGGCATGGGCGGGATGGAGGCGGTGCGCCGCCTCATTGCGCAGGATGCGCGCGCGCGCATCCTGGTGCTGTCGGCGCACGAGGACACGGCGCATCCGCAGCGCGTGCTGCGCGCCGGCGCGCTGGGCTACCTGGCCAAGCGCGTGGCGCCGGACGAGCTGGTGGCCGCCGTGCGCGCCGTGGCCGCGGGTAAGCGCCACGTGGACGCGCGCACCGCGCAGGCGCTGGCGCTGGCGCAGCTCGAAGGCGACGCCAGCCCGGTGGAGCTGCTCTCCGAGCGCGAGTTCGCCGTGTTCATACAGCTCGCGCGCGGGCGCAGCGTGGCGCAGATCGCAACGGACCTGAAACTTTCGCCCAGCACCGTGGGCACGCACCTCTACCATGTGAAGCAGAAGCTCGGCGCGGGCAACCAGTCCGAGCTCACCCTGGTGGCGCTGCGCTGGGGCCTGATCCAGGCCTGAGGCGGGCTGTCGGCGGCCAAGGGAGTCGGGCTCTTGAGAATGCGTCGCGTCCCGTCCGCGTTGTCATGGACAAGGGCCCTGGCCGGATGATGGCCGGCCGAAAATCACAAACCTCGCTCACAACAACCGACAAGGAGTGCTCCCCATGAAGGGTGATCCGCAAGTCATCGACTTCCTCAACGCCCAGCTCAAGAACGAGCTCACGGCCATCAACCAGTACTTCCTGCACTACCGCATGCTCAAGCACTGGGGCTTCGACCGCATGGCCAAGCATGAGTACGAGGAGTCCATCGAAGAGATGAAGCATGCGGACAAGATCATTGACCGCATCCTCATGCTCGAAGGCCTGCCCAACCTGCAGGACCTGGGCAAGCTGCTCATCGGCGAGAACGCCATCGAAGTGCTGAGCTGCGACCTCAAGCTGGAAATCGGCTCGGCCGTCGTCCTGCGCGACGCCATCCAGCACTGCGAGTCCGTGCGCGACTACGTCACGCGCGACCTGCTCACCGACATCCTGGACGACACCGAGGAACACATCGAGTACCTCGAAACCCAGATCGACCTGGTGGGCCAGGTCGGCGAGCAGAACTACCTGCAGTCGCAGATGAAGCCTCACGGCGACTGACGCGGCAACGCCTCCCGCCTCGTGGCGCATCCGGCACCGCAGCACTCCTGCCGGACCGGCCGAGCGGCTGGCACCCACGGGCTCCTCGGGAGCCCGTTGTTTTTGGGGAACCAGCCGGACGCCGCCTCTTTTTGTGACCGAGCAGTCATGAGTTCGCCGGTTTTCTGCGGCGATCTCGCGGATTGCGGCCTTTTACACGGGGCTTCGCCTCGTCGTTGCCAGGGAATACTTGCTGAGAAGCGTTCTCATTTGCGATACTGGACGCACTTCTTCAGTGAGTGCCGCCATGATCGTCTGCCTGTGCCACCGAATCAGCGACCGCGATATCCGCGAGGCGGTCCGCACGGGTACGCGTGATTTCGAGACGCTGCAGGACGACACCTGCATTGCCCGCAACTGCGGCTGCTGCCAGGACTGCGCGGTGGAGACGTTTGAAGAGGCGCTGGCCAAGCACGCCGCCTCCACCAGCATCGCCGCCGTGACGGGCCCGCTGCCGGCCCCCGTGCCCGCCGCGCCGCGCCGGCCGGTGATTTCGCTGATGCCGGTGTGACCGCCCGCTGAAAGCACCCTTTTCAAGCACCGATGCCCGCTCTTGAGCGGGCATCGTCGTTTTCAGCGGGCCGTTCAGCTCGCGGCAGCGCCTCAAGCTTTCGCCGGAATCCGCAGTACTTGGCCCGGATAGATCTTGTTCGGATCCGACAGCATGGGCTTGTTGGCCTCGAAGATGCGCATGTAGTCGTTCGCGCTGCCGTAGTACTTGGCGGAAATTTTCGACAGGTTGTCGCCCGACGCCACGGTGTGGAACTGCGCCGGCTGCTGCTCGGGGGAGGCGGCGGCCTGGGGCGCGCCGGCCACGGTGAGCTGGTCCGTCACGGCCGCCACGTGCTGCACGTTGCCGCAGGCCAGCAGCACCTTCTCCTTGGTTGCCTGGTCCGGCGCCTGGCCGGCCACGGTAGCGGTGGAGGTGGCGCCGTCGAAGGTGACCTGCAGGTTCTGCACCTGCAGGCCCAACTGCTGCACGTAGTGCTCTATGGCGTCGCCCGCCTGCTGGTTGAGCGCGGCCACGTCGGCCTGGGTGGGCGCCGCGGCCGGGGCGGCGGCAGCGGCCGCTTTGTCGTCGCCACCGCGGTGGAACAGCTTCTCGCCGGCTTCCTTGACGAAATTGATCAGACCCATGGGCATGCCTCACTTGGCGTTGGAGATGCCCCGCCGTCAGCAGGCGGCGTGCCCCGGGCGGCCCGGGGTCAAGCGCGGATACGGCTGTGACGCGGCGGCTGCCGGCCGTCACGGCCCGGCGCAGCCGGATTCAAGGCCGCCGCAATCCTTTTCAGGCGACGGTGAGCATGCCGCGCTGCTCGATGAACTCCACCACGTCCTGCAGGCCCTGCCTTGTGCGCAGGTTGGTCATGACGAAGGGACGGTTGGGACGCATGCGGCGCGTGTCGGCCTCCATCACCGAGAGGTCGGCGCCGACGTGGGGCGCGAGGTCGATCTTGTTGATGACGAAAAGGTCGCTCTTGGTGATGCCCGGGCCGCCCTTGCGCGGGATCTTCTCGCCCGCGGCCACGTCGATGACGTAGATCGTCAGGTCCGACAGCTCGGGGCTGAAGGTGGCGGCCAGGTTGTCGCCGCCGGACTCGATGAAGACGATGTCCGCGTCGGGGAACTTCTCCAGCATGCGGTCCACGGCTTCCAGGTTGATGGAGGCGTCCTCGCGGATGGCCGTGTGCGGGCAGCCGCCGGTTTCCACGCCCACGATGCGCTCGGGGTCCAGCGCGCCGGCCACGGTGAGCAGGCGCTGGTCTTCCTTGGTGTAGATGTCGTTGGTCACCACCACCAGGTCCCAGCGCTCGCGCATGGTCTTGCACAGCATCTCGACCAGGGTGGTCTTGCCCGACCCCACGGGGCCGCCCACGCCCACGCGCAGCGGCGGGAGTTTCTTGGTGCGGTTGGGGATGGCGTGCAGCTTGTTCATCACTTCGTTTTCGGTTTCAGGAACGGAAGAGGCGGGAGTACTGGGTCTCGTGGCGGGCCGAGAGGATGGCCAGCATGGGCGTGAAGGCCTGGCGGCGGGCGTCGTCCAGGCTCATGGCGTGGGCCACGGCGGCGGGAATGTCCCTGGACAAGGCTGCCAGGATGCGCTGCCCCGCGCTCTGGCCCAGCGGCACGGCCTTGAGCGCGGCCTGCACCAGGTTCTCGGCCCAGCCGAAGGCGTGGGCCACCAGCGTGGGCTCCAGCGCCGCGCCGCCGCGGGCCGCGCCCAGCGCCCAAGCCACGGGCCAGGTGGGCGGCTTCAGCGCGGCGAGCTGCGCCAGGCGCGGATCGCTGGCCGCGTCGGCTTGGTTGCGCAGCCACTCCAGCATGGAGCGGCCCATCTGCTCGGCCTGCTGGCGCAACTCGCTGCTCTCGCGGGTGAGCAGCACCCAGTCGTTGAGCTCGCGGATGCGCGATTCGTCACCCGCCTGCCAAGCCGCATGCGCAGTGGCGACCACGGCCAAGTCGGCGCGGGAGAGGGACAGGTGGAGCTGGTCGAGCAGCCAGGCGCGGGCCTGCTCCTCGTTGGTGACCAGGCCGGTGTCGACGGCCGCTTCCAGCGCCTCGGAGTAGCTGAAGCCGCCCACCGGCAGGGCCGGCGAGGCCAGCCACAGCAGGTCCAGCAGGGCGCCCGGCGCCATCAGTGGTCGTGTCCGCAGCCGGGGCCGTGCACGTGCGGCACAGGCGCGGCGGCCACGGGAATGCCCAGCGGCTTGCCGCGCGACGGGGCCGCGGCGGGGGCGGGAGCGGGTTCGTGCTTGTGGTCGTGCGCGTGGTCGTGACCGCAACCCGGGCCGTGCACGTGGCCGTGGTCCTGGCTTTGCGCTGGGCTGTGGCCGTGGTCCTGCGAGTGGTCGTGACCGCAGCCCGGGCCATGCACATGGCCGTGGTCGTGGCCGTGCGCGTGATCGTGGCCCTGCGCAGGGCCGCCCGCCGCGTAGGCGCCGCTCTCGGGTTCGAAGGCCGACTGCGCCTCGCTTACCTGCAGCCCCATCTGCTGCAGCATCTGCGCCAGTACGTGGTCAGGCTCCAGCTTGAGCAGCTCGGGTTGCAGTTCCAGTTGCACGTGGCGGTTGCCCAGGTGGTAGGCGGCGCGCAGCAGGGCGAAGGGTTCGGCGGCGCGCACTTCCAGCACGGCTTGCGGTGCGGCCTGGACGAGCACCAGCGAGCCGTCCTCGGCCACGAGCACGTCGCCGCCGCGCACCACGCTGCCGCGGGGCAGGAAGACGCCGAGCTGGCGGCCCTGGCTGTCGGTGGCTTCGAAGCGGCTCTTCTGGCGCGTGTCCCAGTCGAGTTCGACGGTGGCGGCGCGGCGGCGCAGGGCGGGCGCCAGCGATTGGCCGCGGGGCAGGAGTTTGTTGACGGTCAGCATGGGGCGGCAGTATGCAGTGCGTCTGCCGGCCGCCCTGGCGGGCGCGGCATGGCGGAAGAAGTCAAAAAAGGTCTGTGGCGCTTGGGCGAATCACGCCCGCGGCCGGTCCGAAAACGCCGTGAGCAGCCCAAGCGCGATGAAGGACGATCCGGCGATGCGCCGCCCCCAGCGCGCCTGCGCCACGCCGCGCTGCAGCCGCGGCGCCAGCACGCTCGCGCCCAGCACGTAGAGCAGGTCGGTGCTTGCCGCCACGGCCACGAACAGCCCGCCCAACAGCAGGCTTTGCGGCAGCACCGCGCCTTGCGGGTTCATGAACTGCGGCAGGAAAGCGGCGAAGAACAGCGCCGTCTTGGGGTTCAGCAGCGCGACCACGAACCCGTCGGCGAACACGCGGCGGTGGCTTTGCGCCCGCACCTGCGGCGCGCCGGCCGTCGCATCGCCCTGGCGCCACAGGCGCAGGCCCAGGTAGATCAGGTAGGCCGCCCCGAGCCACTTCACGACCGTGAAGGCCGCGGCCGACACCGCGAACAGCGCCGCCAGCCCAAGCGCGGCGCCGGCCGCGTTGCCCAGGTTCCCGAGCGCCACGCCCGCCACCGAGGCCAGCCCGCTGGCGCGCCCCTGCGCCAGCGTGCGCGTGAGGATGTAGACGACGGCCGGCCCCGGCGTCAGCGCCAGCACCAGGCTGGCGCCGAGGAAGGCGAAGAGCAGCGGCGTGGAGGGGAGGAGAAGGGTGTCCATGGAGAGATGCTGAACCCGGCGGCCAGCCGCCGGTTGAATGACCCCGTCAGAACAGGAAATACCGCTGCGCCATGGGCAGCACCTGGGCCGGCTCGCAGGTCAGGAGCTGGCCGTCGGCGCGGACCTCGTAGGTTTGGGCGTCGATTTCCATGTGCGGCGCGTAGCCGTTGCGCACCATGTCGGCCTTCCTCACCGTGCGGCAGCCGCGCACGGCCGAGAGCGTCTTGCGCAGGTTGAGCCGGTCCAGCGCACCGCCGCCCAGCGCCGCCTGCGACACGAAGGTCAGCGACGTGGCCGACAGCGCGCCGCCGAAGGCGCCGAACATGGGCCGGTAGTGCACGGGCTGCGGCGTCGGGATGGACGCATTGGCGTCGCCCATGGCCGCCGTGGCGATGAAGCCGCCCTTGAGCACCAGGCTCGGCTTGACGCCGAAGAAGGCCGGCTTCCACAGCACCAGGTCGGCCCACTTGCCCACCGCTATGGAGCCCACCTCGTGCGAGATGCCGTGCGCCAGCGCCGGGTTGATCGTGTACTTGGCCACGTAGCGCTTCACGCGCTCGTTGTCGTTGCGCGCGGAATCACCGGCGAGCGGCCCGCGCTGCACCTTCATCTTGTGCGCCGTCTGCCAGCAGCGGATGACGACCTCGCCCACGCGGCCCATGGCCTGCGAGTCGGAGCTGAACATGCTGATGGCGCCCAGGTCGTGCAGCACGTCCTCGGCGGCGATGGTCTCGCGGCGGATGCGACTCTCGGCGAACGCCAGGTCCTCGGCGATGGACGCGTCCAGGTGGTGGCACACCATGAGCATGTCCAGGTGCTCGTCCAGCGTGTTGACCGTGTAGGGCCGCGTCGGGTTGGTGGAGGAGGGCAGCACGTTGGCTTCGCCCACCACCTTCATGATGTCCGGCGCATGGCCGCCCCCCGCGCCTTCCGTGTGGAAGCTGTGGATGGTGCGGCCCTTGAAGGCGGCGATGGTGTCCTCGACGAAGCCCGACTCGTTGAGCGTGTCGGTGTGGATCGCCACCTGGGTGTCGGTTTCCTCGGCCACGCTCAGGCAGCAGTCGATCGCCGCGGGCGTCGTGCCCCAGTCCTCGTGCAGCTTCAGGCCCAGCGCGCCGGCCTCGATCTGCTGGCGCAGGCCCTCGGGGCGGCTGGCGTTGCCCTTGCCCATGAAGCCGATGTTCATGGGGAAGGCCTCGGCCGCCATCAGCATGCGGGCGATGTTCTCGGGGCCGGGCGTGCAGGTGGTGGCGAAGGTGCCGGTGGCCGGGCCCGTGCCGCCGCCGATCATGGTCGTGACGCCGGAGTTCAGCGCCTCGTCGATCTGCTGCGGGCAGATCCAGTGGATGTGCGTGTCGATGCCGCCGGCCGTGACGATCATCCCCTCGGCGGCGATGATTTCCGTGCCCGGGCCGATGACGATGTCCACGCCCGGCTGCACGTCCGGGTTGCCCGCCTTGCCGATCGCCGCGATGCGGCTGCCGCGCAGGCCGATGTCGGCCTTGACGATGCCCCAGTGGTCCACGATCAGCGCGTTGGTGATCACGCAGTCCACCGCGTCCGCCGCGCCAGGGCCGTTGGGCCGCTGGCCCTGGCCCATGCCGTCGCGCACGGTCTTGCCGCCGCCGAATTTCACTTCCTCGCCGTAGCCGCCCGCGGCCAGGGTGAAGTCCTTTTCAACTTCGATCAGCAGTTCGGTGTCGGCCAATCGCAGCCGGTCGCCCACGGTGGGGCCGAGCATTTCGGCGTAGGCACGCCGGGAGATGTTTGCCATTCAGAGCTTTCCTTGGACGAGGCCTCTGAAACCCCAGACTTCGCGCGTGCCGGCGTAGTCCACCAGTTCCACCGTGCGCTGCTGGCCCGGCTCGAAGCGCACCGCCGTGCCGGACGGGATGTTCAGCCGCATGCCGCGCGCGGCTTCGCGGTCGAATCGCAGCGCGCCGTTGGTCTCGGCGAAGTGGTAGTGGGAGCCGACCTGGATGGGGCGGTCGCCCGCGTTCTCCACCACCAGCGCCAGCGTGCGCCGGCCGGGGTTGAGCTCCAGCTCGGCGCCGTCGTCGGTGATGAGCTCGCCGGGAATCATTTGCGACGCGTGCTCCACAGCGCCGCGGCCACCACGGCGGCCAGCACCACGTAGCCCACCGCATCGGTCGAATGCCAGTGCGCCGCACCCGGCAGGCCGTGGCCCTCGTGTGCCTGTGCCAGGCCGGCGAAACCGGCCAGCGTCGCGATCAGGAGTTGCTTCATTTTTGTGCCTCGTCCTTGTTGTTGCACTGATTGAGTGCGTTGTCAGGCAATGGGTTGGTGCACGGTCACCAGTTTGGTGCCGTCGGGGAAGGTGGCCTCGACCTGGATCTCAGGAATCATCTCGGCGACGCCGTCCATCACGTCGTCGCGGGTGAGGAGGGTCTTGCCTTCGCCCATGAGCTGCGCCACGGACTTGCCGTCGCGCGCGCCTTCCATGATGGCCGCGCTCAGCAGCGCGACGGCCTCGGGGTAGTTGAGCTTCAAACCGCGGGCGCGGCGCCGTTCGGCCAGCAGCGCGGCGGTGAAGATCAGCAGCTTGTCTTTCTCGCGGGGCGTGAGTTCCATGGGCCGGGCTTTTAGCACGATGGATGCCGGACATCCCCCCAATGGGGGAGACTTGGTGCGTTTCTTGAACGGCAAGGCGGTTGAGCTTGACCACACCCATGCAGTCCCCGCCTTCCCCCGCCGCCGCTCCTGCCGCCGGTGAGCCGCTTCAGCGCGTCGTCAAGATCCGGCGCGACTACAACGCCTGGGTGGCGCGCGAGTCCATGGAGGACTACGCGCTGCGCTTCACCCCGCGCGCCTTCCGGCGCTGGAGCCCCTGGCGCGTGGCGCAGACGGCCTTCGGCGCGTCGTCCTTCCTGGTGCTGGAGGCCGTGGGCGCCACGCTGCTGGTCCAGCACGGGTTCACGAATGCGGCGCTGGCCATCCTCGTCACGGGATTGATCATTTTTCTGGCCGGGCTGCCCATCAGCGTCTACGCCGCGCGCCATGGCGTGGACATGGACCTGCTCACCCGCGGCGCCGGCTTCGGCTACCTGGGCTCCACGGTCACGTCGCTGGTCTACGCCTGCTTCACCTTCATCTTCTTCGCGCTGGAAGCGGCGGTCATGGCCTACGCGCTGGACCTCGTCTTCGGCCTCCCGCCGGCCTGGGGCTACTTGCTGTGCTCGCTGGTGGTGATTCCGCTGGTCACGCACGGCGTCACCACCATCAGCCGGCTGCAGCTCTGGACGCAGCCGCTGTGGCTCGTGATGCTCATCGCGCCCTACGTGGTGGTGCTGCGCGAGCAGCCGGCGCTGCTGCAGGGTTTCATGCAGCACGCCGGGCCGGACGGCAGCGCGGGCTTCAGCTGGCTGGGCTTCGGCACCGCGGTGACGGTGGGCAGCGCGCTCATCCTGCAGATGGGCGAACAGGCGGACTACCTGCGCTTCATGCCCGAGGCCAAGCCGGGCCGGCGCGGGCGCTTCAACTGGTGGGCGGCCGTGCTCATGGGCGGGCCAGGGTGGGTGATTCCGGGCGTCTTGAAGATGCTCGGCGGCGCGCTGCTGGCGCACCTGGCGCTCACGCACATGGTGCCGCTGGAGCTGGCCGTGGACCCGAGCCGCATGTACCTGGCGGCCTACGAGTTCGTCTTTCCGCACTACGGCTGGGCGGTGGCCGCGACGGGGCTGTTCGTGGTGGTGTCGCAGCTCAAGATCAACGTCACCAACGCCTACGCCGGGTCGCTGGCCTGGAGCAACTTCTTCTCGCGCGCCACGCACAGCCATCCGGGGCGCGTGGTGTGGATGGTGTTCAACACCCTCATCGCGCTGGCGCTGATGGAGATGGACGTGTTCCAGGCCCTGGGCCACGTGCTGGGCCTGTTCGCCAACGTGGCGGTGGCCTGGATCATGGCCGTGGTGGCGGACCTGGTGGTCAACAAGCCGCTGGGCTGGTCGCCGCCGGGCATCGAGTTCCGCCGCGCCCACCTGTACGACGTCAACCCCGTGGGCGTGAGCGCCATGGGGCTGGCCTCGGTGCTCTCGGTGGCCGCCCACCTGGGCGCCTTCGGCGCCGGGGCGCAGGCGTTTTCGGCGCTGATCGCCATGGTCACCGCGCTGGTGACCTCGCCCCTGGTGGCCCGCGCCACGCGCGGCCGGTTCTATCTCGCACGCTCCCCGCAGGAGGCGCCGTGGACGGCGGAGAAGGCGGCCCAAGCCAGGCCCGCCGGTGAGCCCAAGGCTGGCGACGCCAAGGCGGCCAGCGCCAAGCCCGCCCAGGCCGCCGCGGCGCCGGACAAGCCGTTGAAAGGCGTGCGCTGCGTGGTGTGCGAGCGCCGCTACGAGCCTGACGACATGGCGCGCTGCCCCGCCTACCAGGGCTCCATCTGCTCGCTGTGCTGCACGCTGGACGCGCGCTGCGGCGACCTGTGCAAGCCGCACGCGCGGCTGGATGCGCAATGGGAGCGGCTGCTGCGCGCGCTGCTGCCGCGCGGCGCCTATGCCTATCTGGACAAGGGCCTGGCGCCCTACCTGCTGGCGGCGCTGCCCGGCGCGCCGCTGCTGGCGCTGGCGCTGTGGCTGCTGCACCGCCACGCCGCCGCCGGCGGCAGTTTCATCAGCGAAGCCTTGCTGGGGCTTCCGGCGGCCGGGATGGTGCTGTGGTGGCTGGTGCTGGCGCAGCGCAGCCGCGCCCTGGCGCAGGAGGAAAGCCGCCGCCAGACCGCCGCGCTGCAGCGCGAGATCGAGGCCCACCACCGCACCGACGCCGCGCTGCAGCAGGCCAAGCGCGCCGCGGACGCGGCCAACCAGGCCAAGAGCCGCTACATCAGCGCCATCAGTCACGAGCTGCGCACGCCGCTGAATTCCATCCTGGGCTACGCCCAACTGCTGGAGGACGACGCCAACATGCCCCCGCGCCGCCAGCACGCCGTGCAGGTGATACGCCGCGGTGGCGAGCACCTGCTCTCGCTGATCGAGGGCACGCTGGAGCTCTCGCGCATCGAGAGCGGCCGGGTGCAGCTCCACGTGAAGCCCATGGCGCTGCGCGAGGCGGTGGGCGAAATTGCCCGCCTTTTCGAGCTGCAGGCCACGGCCAAGGGCCTGGACTTCCGCACCGAGATAGACACCGCCATGCCGCCGTGGGTGCGGGCGGATGAGCGCCGGCTGCGCCAGGTGCTGATCAACCTGCTGGGCAACGCCGTGAAGTTCACCGCCGCGGGCAGCGTCACGCTGCGCGCCCGCTATGCGCGGCAGATGGCCCTCTTCGAAGTGCAGGACAGCGGCCCCGGCATGAACGCGCAGGAGCTGGAGCGGGTATTCGACCCCTTCGAGCGCGGCAGCGCCGCGGGCGGCGGCTCGGGGCTGGGGCTCACCATCGCGCGCATGCTGGTCATCCTCATGGGCGGCGAGCTGGCCGCGCGCAGCACGCCGGGCGAGGGCAGCACGTTCACGCTGAAGCTCTTCCTGCCCCAGGTGGACGCGCCGCCGCCGCAGGCCGTGCGCGGCGCGCGCCGCGGCTACCTGGGGCCGCGCCGCAAACTCATGGTGGTGGACAACGAGGCGCCGGACCGCGAGCTGCTGCTCAACCTGCTGCAGCCGCTGGGTTTCGAGATCCACCAGGCCGCCAGCGGCCCCGAGGCCATCGCGCTGTGGCCCGCGCTGCGGCCGGACGCCCTCTTCATGGACCTGGCCATGCCCGGGCTGGACGGCTGGCAGACCCTGCAGCGCCTGCGCGCCCTGGGCCTGGCCGACGACGCGCCCGTGGCCATCGTCTCGGCCAACGCGTTTGACCGCGGCCTGGACAACGACCCCGGCGTGCGCGCGCGCGACTTTTTCGTCAAACCCGTGCGTGTGGACGATTTGCTGGACTGGCTGGAGCGGCGGCTGAAACTGGCGTGGATTGAGGAGCTGCCCGTGCATCCAGCGCCGGCGCCCGCTTTGCCGGCAGCCGCGGCGTCGCAGCAGGCGCCGGCCGCCGAGCCGGAGCCCGCACGTGCCGCGCCGGTCCCGGCCACCGCGGCCGCGCCGGCTGATCCCGCGTGGCGCCCCGATGTGAAACTGCTGCGCGCGCTGGATGAAGCCTTGCGCCTGGGCCATGTGCGCGGGGCGAGGGCGGCGCTGGAGCGCATTGCCGAATCCGACCCACAACAAGGGCCTGCCTTCGCGGCCCCGCTGCGCGCGCTGCTGCAGCGTTTCGAGCTGGACGCCCTGGCGGGCGCCGTGCGCAAGACCCTGGAAGCCCAAGATGAACAAGGTGCCTGAGCTGGACAGAGGAGCCGGCGTGGTGCTGGTGGTGGACGACGTGCCGGACAACCTGGCGCTGCTGCACGACGCGCTGGACGAGGGCGGCTACACCGTGCTGGTGGCCACCTCCGGCGAGCAGGCGCTCACCCGTGCCACGCAGGCCGACATCGTGCTGCTGGACGCCGTGATGCCCGGCATGGACGGCTTCGAAGTCGCCCGCCGCCTGCGCGCCGACCCGCGCACCGCCGCCACGCCCATCGTCTTCATGACTGGGCTGACCGAGAGTGAGCACCTCGTGAAGGCCTTCGCCGCCGGCGTGAACGACTACGTCACGAAACCGCTGCGCACGAGCGAGGTGCTGGCGCGCATGGCCGCGCACCTGCACAGCGCCCGCTCGCAGACGCAGGCGCGGCGGGTGCTGGACGCCTTCGGCCACGCCAGCGTGGTGCTGCGCGCCCGCGACGGCCGCTTGGTGTGGCAGACGGCGCTGGCCCGCCAGCTCCTGGCCGAGTTTTTTACGGGTGACGACGCTCCCGGGCCCGACGGTTCAGCCCCCGCGCCGCTGCGTGCTTGGCTGAACGTAAAACCCGCGCTGGGCGCGACGCTGGCCGTGACGCAGGCTGCCCGCCGCCTGACTTTCGTGCTGCACGAAGCCATGGGCGAGGACGAATGGCTGCTGGTGCTGCGCGAGCAGAACGACACCGCGACGATTGCCGCGCTTGGGCCGACCTTTGGCCTCACGGCACGCGAATCCGAAGTGCTTTATTGGGTGCTGCAGGGCAAGACCAACCGCGATATCGGCGACATCCTGGGCACCAGCCCGCGCACGGTCACGAAACACCTGGAGCACGTGTTCGAGAAACTGGGCGTCGAAACGCGCACGGCGGCGGCGGCGCTGGTGGTGAAAAGGCTGGGGCCGCTGGCGGCGGCACGAGAGTAATGCAGCTGACTCTGGGCCACCGATGTCCCCAAGACGTCGTGTGGCCCAGCTGCAATCCAAATGTCTTTCAGAAAAAGCCAGTTTGCCGTTGGGCAGTGGCTGTTTGCTTACTGGCTGGCAATCGTCTTGAATTTCGGGTCGCTGACAACGTCCTGGATGAGTTTTTGCACGGCGGGGTTGAATGACTGTGCCACTTCCTGGCAAGCTTTTTCAGCGACGAAGCTGCCGGAAAACGGGAACACCGTTTTGGTGGTGTAGCTTTGTGCCTTACCGTTGGTCAGTGTCAGGCTGATGGTCCAGTTGCCGTCGGTAATGCCGGAGCTGAAATCGATATTGTCGATTTTTCCGGAAAGCTTGGTGGCGGCTTTGGCGTCATATGCCGAAGCAATCTTGAGCTCGTCTATGAAGGCCTGCTCGATATACGTCTCGAAATTCGGTTTCACAGTGACGGAGCCAGCGGCGCGGCATGCAATGGAATCCTTGCCCGGTGTCGCGGCCGTGAATTTTTCAATGGCAACGGGCTGAATGTTGATCCCCTTTATTTTCTCAACGTTTTTGGCCGAGGCGCTGTAGGGAATGGTGTTGTAGGCACAGCCGCCAAGAGCGAGTGCGGCGAGGGCAGAAAGAGCGGAGAGGCTGACGCGGACTGTTTTCATAGTTCCCTTGAATCCTTGATGAGGCTCAAGCGAGGTTGTGGGCTTGTGTGCCATCTGCGCGGCATCCCGCTTGAGAAGCAGACTTCTTATTGTCTGTAAACGCGGCGTGGTTGTGGCGGTGCGGCATCAAGAATTCGTTCAAGAATTCCCGGTTGCCTGCTCAAGCCTGCGCCACCGAGTTGGCGTCGAACACCGAATCCAGCGGCAATTGAAGCCCGTTGGCGAGGTGATTGGTCTTGGCCGCCAGCGAAATGATGGTGAGCAGTTCCGCGTGCTGTTCGCTGGTCATGCCCTTGGCCTTGGCGGCAGCCGTGTGGGAGTGGATGCAATAGCTGCAGGAATTTGCCACGGACACGGCGATGTAAATCATTTCCTTGGTCAGGGGGTCCAGCGAGGAGGGCGTGGCCATGACCTCCTTGACCTCGGCCCAGGTGTTTTCCAGCAGCGTGGCGTCGAATGCCAGGGCGCGCCACATGTTGTTGACGAAATCGGTTTTCCGCGTGGCGCGAATGTCGTCGAAGACGGCTTTGACGCGGGGATTTTCTTCGGGGTTGGGATTCAGGGCGATGGTGGACATGGCTGTAAATTTTGGAAAATCAGACGAGTGTGAAGAGGGAGTTATAGACAAAGAGAAAAGGCGTGGGTTTTATTGCCTTCGCAACACCAGCATCTGTGTTGCGCCTTTTTGAAAACGGTACGAAACGGGGGCAAGATTTGTCTGTATGCCCTCCGCCTGCAAGGCGTCCATGACTGCCGGCAAATGAGGAGATAATCCGCCCTCCATCGCAACAAGAGGGTATATCCTGACCTCTGCGGCAACCCGGCACATCTCGCGGGCGCCTTCAAGGTGAGCCTTGAGAGCAACTTGGCTGCTGTAGAGAAAAAGGAAATGAGAGCATAGGGCCAGATCGAAACTCTTGCTCTCAAACGGCAAAGTTGGCAGTGCGGCCTCTACGTAGCGCTCTTGATGCTTGCCAATGTCGTAATCGGCCAGAAACCTGTTCATGGCTTGCATGCGCTGGCGTCCCACGTTTTCCGCGCTCTGCATTAAATCCCAAATGTAATCAGCCTGATGGCTGGCAAGCTGCGCCACGATGGTCGAATAGCTTTCCAGGATTCGACTCTCAATTTGCTGTCTGGAGAAGGCGTATATTGGATCGGCGGAAATGACGCGGCCACCTTGTGCCGTGGCCTCGGCATTGAAGCTGGCCGGCCCGTCGCCGCAACCCAGAATTCTTTTCTTGTTCAAATCCTCCTGCGACAGCGAGAACATGGCCTGGTATTCGGCCAGTGAGCGGCCCCAGGGAATGACGTCTGTGAGATGCATATTGATTGGCGTCGAATCGATGCTGACGTGTATGGGCCGTCCGCATTCTAATGATGAATGGCGAAGGCTTCGTGCATTCGGAAGAAAAGCGTCTTGCGGTTTGTGCGTGATTCGATTGCCGGGCGGTCATTGCAAAAGGACGGACGCGAATATCAATATTTCGGCCGGATTCAACAGGCACGCCACCTGCCGACCGCAGCTCCATCCCACCCCACACGGAGCCCACCCATGAAACAGCAAGGCGATTCCCAGCACAAGCAGCAAAACGCCGACGCCGTGGCTGACAAGCAGCGCGGCATCCAGAAGCAGCAGGACCAGAAGGACAACCGCAAGGCCCAGCAGGGCGGCGGTGGGGAACCGCAGCAGCCGCCACAGACCGGCGCCCGCCGGCAACCCACCGACCTGCCGGCCCAGCACATCGAGAAGCCCGGCATCGAGGCCGAGCTGCAGCTGCAACCCCAATTCCAGGCGCCCAACTACAAGGGCAGCGAGAAGCTGCAGGGCATGGCCGCACTCATCACGGGCGGCGACTCCGGCATTGGCCGCGCCGTGGCCGTGCTCTACGCGCGCGAGGGCGCGGACGTGGCCATCGTCTACCTCAACGAGCACCAGGACGCCGAGGAGACGAAACGCTGCGTGGAAGCGGAAGGGCGCCGCTGCATCCTCATTCCCGGCGACGTCAAGGACATGGCCTTCTGCAAGCAGGCCGTGGAACAGGCGGTCAAGGAATTCGGCAAGCTGGACATCCTGGTCAACAACGCCGCCTTCCAGGAGCACGCCGAGAGCCTGGAGGACATCACCGAGGAGCGGCTGGACGAGACGCTGCGCACCAACGTCTTCGGCTACTTCCACATGGCCAGGGCCGCGCTGCCCCACCTCAAGGCGGGCAGCTCCATCATCAACACCGGCTCCGTCACCGGGCTGGAAGGCAGCCAGCAACTGCTGGACTACAGCGCCACCAAGGGGGCCATCCACGCGTTCACCAAGTCGCTGGCCTCCAACCTGCTGCCCAAGGGCATTCGCGTCAACGCCGTCGCGCCCGGCCCGGTGTGGACGCCGCTCAACCCGGCCGACTCCCCGGCCGAGAAGGTCGCCGAGTTCGGCAAGAAGACGGACTTCAAGCGCGCCGCCCAACCGGAGGAGCTGTCGCCGGCCTACGTGTTCCTGGCGGCGCCGGCCTGCGCGGGCTACATCACCGGCATCGTGCTGCCGGTGACGGGCAGCGTCGGGGCGATCTGACGCCTGCTGCTGCCGTCCCGCACGGGAGGCTTCTCCGGCGCACCGGGGAAGCCTCCCTACGCCATCTGTCGTACTCCGCGCGTATCTACGCAAGTTGTCGTATTCCGGCGCGACGCCCCCGCTTCGACACTGCATCCCGTTCGATCAACGGCCCGCCACAGGGGCCCTTAGAGGGGAATGCACATGAAGGCAAATCGTCGCGGTTTCAATCTGGCGCTGGGCGCCGTGGCCCTGGCTTCGCTGGTGTCCACCGCGCTGCCCGCGGCTGCCGCCGACACCATCAAGGTCGGCGTGCTGCACTCGCTGTCGGGCACCATGGCCATCTCCGAGACCGTGCTGAAAGACACGGTGCTCATGGCCATCGACGAGATCAATGCCTCCGGCGGCGTGCTGGGCAAGAAGCTGGAGCCCGTGGTCGTGGACCCCGCCTCCAACTGGCCGCTGTTCGCCGAAAAGGCCCGCCAGCTCATCAGCCAGGACAAGGTCGCCGTCACCTTCGGCTGCTGGACCTCGGTGAGCCGCAAGTCGGTGCTGCCGGTGTATGAGGAGCTCAACGGCCTGCTGTTCTACCCCGTGCAGTACGAGGGCGAGGAACTGAGCAAGAACGTGTTCTACACGGGCGCCGCCCCCAACCAGCAAGCCATTCCCGCCGTCGAATACCTGATGAGCAAGGACGGCGGCAGCGCCAAGCGCTTCGTCCTGCTGGGCACCGACTACGTCTACCCCCGCACCACCAACAAGATCCTGCGCGCCTTCCTGAAGTCCAAGGGTGTGGCCGACGCCGACATCATGGAGGAGTACACCCCCTTCGGCCACTCCGACTACCAGAGCATCATCGCCAAGATCAAGAAGTTCTCGGCCGAGGGCAAGAAGACGGCCGTGGTCTCCACCATCAACGGCGACTCCAACGTGCCCTTCTACAAGGAGCTGGGCAACCAGGGCCTGAAGGCGACCGACGTGCCGGTGGTGGCCTTCTCCGTGGGTGAAGAGGAACTGCGCGGCGTGGACACCAAGCCGCTGGTGGGCCACCTGGCCGCCTGGAACTACTTCATGAGCCTGAAGAACCCGACCAACGAAGAGTTCGTCAAGAAGTGGTCCGCCTACGCCAAGGCCAAGAACATCGCCGGCCACAAGGACAAGCCGCTGACCAACGACCCGATGGAGGCGACCTACATCGGCGTGCACATGTGGAAGCAGGCCGTCGAGAAGGCAAAGAGCACGGACACCGACAAGGTCATCGCCGCCATGGCCGGCCAGACCTTCAAGGCCCCCAGCGGCTTCGTGGCCAAGATGGACGAGAAGAACCACCACCTGCACAAGCCCGTGTTCATCGGCGAAGTGAAGGCGGACGGCCAGTTCTCCGTGGTCTGGAAGACCCCCGGCCCCGTGCGCGCCAACCCCTGGAGCCCCTACATCCCCGGCAACGACAAGAAGAAGGACGAGCCGGAGAAGATGGCCGCGGCCAAGTAAGCGGCTGGGGCGGTTAAGCCATCGGCACGCCACTACCGGGTGCTGTCCAGCGCCTGGTGGCCGTGCCGCTGCAATGCCGCACCCCCCAGATCCGTCATTCCCGCGCAGGCGGGAATCCAGGCGGTCCCCAAGCCAGCCAATGGCGCAGGGGTAGGCAAACCCAGGTCAACAGGTGGTCCTGCGCCGTCGCTCCGCTTTGACGTGGGACCGCCTGGATTCCCGCCTGCGCGGGAATGACGAAGTAGTAGGCGCAAGGCCTTGGCTGTCGGGCTGCCGCAAGCCATTGACGCTTGCCGGACTGTCGCCCCCACAACGGAACTACAGGGAATGGTTGTGAAAACCTCGTTCCTGCGCGGCCTGCTCGCGCTGCTCACGGCGCTGCTGGCCTTCTCGGCCCAGGCGCTGACGCCGCCCCAGGCGCGCGCCATCGCCGACGGCGACAACGACACGCGCGCACAAGCCCTCATCGAGGCCGTGGCGCAAAACGGCGACGCCACGCTGGCCGCTTACGTGCAGGCCCTGCTGGACGACGCGGTGCGCGTTTCCGCCGACCGCGTCTTCATCGTCAGGAAGGACGGCTCGGCCGTGGACGCCGCCACCGGCGCCGCCGCGCAGCTCCCCGGCGATGCGCAGGACGTCACCAACAACAACCGCATGCGGCGCGAGCTGCAGTCGGCCCTGGCCGCCCTGAACCTGTTCTCCCCCGAGCGCGACGCCCGCGCCGCCGCCATCAAGGCGCTGGCCGACGAGGTGGACGACTCCAAGCTCCCGCTCATCGACAAGGCCTACGCCGCCGAGTCCGACGGCACCCTCAAGGAGCGCCTGAACCAACTGCGCGCCTACGTGCTGGTGGCTTCGCCGGACCGCAACAAGCGCCTGGAAGCGGCCCAACAGCTCGCCGGCAGCGGCGAGCCCGCCGTGCGCGCGCTGCTGCTGCAGCGCCTGGAGGCGGAAACCGACCCCGAGCTGCGCACCGTCATCGCCGCGGCCATTACCAAGGTGGAGTCGCGCCTGGCCTGGGGCGAGCGCGCGGGCGTGCTGGTCACCGGCTTCAGCCTGGGCTCCATCCTGCTGCTGGCGGCCCTGGGCCTGGCGATCACCTACGGCCTCATGGGCGTGATCAACATGGCCCACGGCGAGCTGATCATGATCGGCGCCTACGCCACCTACGTGGTGCAGAACGCCTTCCGCGCCTGGCTGCCCAACTTCTTCGACTACTACGTGCTGGTGGCCATTCCGGCCTCCTTCCTGGCCGCGGGGCTGGTGGGCGCGGTGCTGGAGCGGCTGGTGATCCGCTGGCTCTACGGCCGCCCGCTGGAAACGCTGCTGGCCACCTGGGGCATCAGCCTGGTGCTGATGCAGGGCGTGCGCTCGCTGTTCGGCGCGCAGAACGTGCCGGTGGAAAACCCGGCGTGGCTGTCCGGCGGCCTGGCGCTGGCGAGCAACCTGACGCTGCCCTACAACCGGCTGGCCATCATCGTGTTCGCCGGCCTGGTGCTGGCCGGGGTGGCGCTGCTGATCTCCAAGACGCGGCTGGGCCTGTTCGTCCGCGGCGTCACGCAAAACCGCCGCATGGCCGCCTGCGTGGGCATCCACACCGCCCGCATCGACACCTGGGCCTTCGCGCTGGGCGCGGGCCTGGCGGGCCTGGCGGGTTGCGCGCTCAGCCAGGTGGGCAACGTCGGCCCCGACCTGGGCCAGAGCTACATCGTGGACAGCTTCATGGTCGTGGTGCTGGGCGGCGTGGGCCAGCTCGCGGGCACGGTGTGGGCCGCCCTGGGGCTTGGGCTGCTCAACAAGCTGCTTGAAGGCTGGGCCGGCGCGGTGCTGGCCAAGATCATGGTGCTGGTGTTCATCGTGGTGTTCATACAGAAACGTCCGCAGGGCCTGTTCGCCCTGAAGGGGAGGGAAGCATGAGTGCGGTACTGCAATCGCCGCTGGGCCTGACGCCGCGGCGCGGCCTGCTGCTGGGCACGCGCGGCTGGGCCGGCGTGGGCGCGGCGCTGATGGCGGTGCTGGTCATCGTCCCGTCGCTCAACCTCATGCTGCCGGCCACGCACCCGCTGCACCTGCCGGACCACCTGGTGGCGCTGGTGGGCAAGATCATGTGCTACGCCATCTGCGCACTGGCCATGGACCTGATCTGGGGCTACACGGGCATCCTGTCCCTGGGCCACGGGCTCTTTTTCGCCCTGGGCGGCTACGGCATGGGCATGTACCTCATGCGCCAGATCGGCCACGACGGCAACTACAAGAGCGACCTGCCGGACTTCATGGTGTTCCTGGACTGGAAGGAGCTGCCCTGGCACTGGCTGTGGAGCGATTCGCTGGTGCTGCAGCTCGTCCTGGTGCTGGCCGTGCCGGGGCTGCTGTCCTGGGTGTTCGGCTACTTCGCCTTCCGCTCGCGCATCAAGGGCGTGTACTTCTCCATCATCACGCAGGCCCTGACCTACGCGGCCATGCTGCTGTTCTTCCGCAACGAGACGGGTTTCGGCGGCAACAACGGCTTTACCGATTTCAAGCGCATCGTCGGTGTGCCGCTGGCGCAGCCCTCGACCCGCATGGTCCTCTTCGTGATGACGGGCCTGACGCTCATCGGCTTCTACCTGATGGCCCGCGCGCTGGTGCACAGCCGCTTCGGCCGCGTGCTGCAGGCCATCCGCGACGCCGAGAACCGCGTGCGCTTCACGGGCTACGACCCGCTGGCCTACAAGCTGGCGATCTGGACGGTGTCGGCCGTGATGTGCGCGGTGGCCGGGGCGCTGTACGTGCCGCAGGTGGGCATCATCAACCCGGGCGAGATGTCGCCGGCCGCCTCCATCGAGATCGCCGTGTGGGCGGCCGTCGGCGGGCGCGCCACGCTGGTGGGGCCCATCGTCGGTGCGTTCTTCGTCAACGGCGCCAAGAGCTGGTTCACGCAGGCCTTTCCCGAGTACTGGCTGTACTTCCTGGGCGCGCTGTTCATCGCGGTGACGCTGTTCATGCCGCAGGGCATCGTCGGCCTGCTGCGCCGGTTCAAGAAGGAGGAGCGGGCATGACGCCGGACCTGATGGATGAAGGCGCGCGCGCCCTGGCCGCGCACCAGCAGAAGCTCGCCGCCGTCGGTGGCGGCTCGGCCTGGGAAGGCGGCTTCGGCCGGCCCATGGCCCAGGGCGTGGCCGACTTCGCGCAGGGCGTGGCGCTGTACGTGGAGGACGTGACCGTCAGCTTCGACGGCTTCAAGGCCCTCAACGCGCTGAGCCTCACCATCGGCGTGGGCGAGCTGCGCTGCATCATCGGACCCAACGGCGCGGGCAAGACGACCATGATGGACGTCATCACCGGCAAGACCGCGCCCGACCAGGGCAAGGTGCACTTCGGCTCCAACATCGACCTGCTGCGCCTGCGCGAGAACGAGATCGCCCAGATCGGCATCGGCCGCAAGTTCCAGAAGCCCACGGTGTACGAGGAGCTCAGCGTCTTCGAGAACCTGGAGCTGGCCCTGAAGGCCGACCGCCGCGTGCGCGCCAGCCTGTTCTCGCGCCTCACGGGCGAACAGCTCGACCGCATAGGCGCCATGCTGGAGCGCATCCACCTGAAGCCTTCGGCGCAGCGCCTGGCCGGCCTCTTGTCGCACGGCCAGAAGCAGTGGCTGGAGATCGGCATGCTGCTGATGCAGGACCCCAAGCTGCTGCTGCTGGACGAGCCCGTGGCCGGCATGACGGACGAGGAAACCGAGCGCACGGCGGAGCTGTTCCTGTCGCTGGCCGGCGAGCACTCGCTGATGGTGGTGGAGCACGACATGAAGTTCGTGGACCAGCTCACGCAGGGCCACCGCAAGGTGACGGTGCTGCACGAGGGCCACGTGCTGGCCGAGGGGCTGCTGTCGCAGGTGCAGAACGACGATCGCGTGGTGGAGGTGTACCTTGGGCGCTGAAGTGATGCTGCAGGTCGAGGGCCTGAACCAGTTCTATGGCGGCTCGCACATCCTGCGCAACGTGGCCTTCCAGGCACGGCGCGGCGAGGTGACGGTCATCCTGGGCCGCAACGGCGTGGGCAAGACGACGCTGCTCAAGAGCCTGATGGGCGTGGTGCCCATCAAGAGCGGCAACGTGAAGCTGGAAGGGCAGGACGTCTCGCGCGCCGCGCCCTACGAGCGCGTGCGCGCCGGCATGGGCTACGTGCCGCAGGGCCGGGAGATCTTCGGCCGCCTCACGGTGGAAGAGAACCTGCGCATGGGCCTGGCCAAGCTGCCCGGCGGCACGCCGGTTCCGGCCGAGCTGTTCGAGCTCTTCCCCGTGCTCAAGCAGATGCTCTCCCGCCGCGGCGGCGACTTGTCGGGCGGCCAGCAGCAGCAACTGGCCATCGCGCGGGCGCTGGCGGGGGGGCCGAAGCTGCTGATCCTGGACGAGCCGACCGAAGGCATCCAGCCCAGCATCATCAAGGACATCGGCCGGGTGATCCGCCGCCTGGCCGAGCGCGGCGACATGGCCATCCTGCTGGTGGAGCAGTACTACGACTTCGCCGCCGAGCTGGCCGACCAGTACCTGGTGATGGAGCGCGGCGAGGTGGTCGCCCGCGGCGCGGGGCGCGACATGGAGGCCAACGGGGTGCGCAACCTCGTGGCGATCTGAGCCGCCGGCGCGGGCTTTTCCACGTCCGCCCGTGGTGCGAAAGCGGGCGTTTTCGCATCGGTGCTTGAGGCGATGACGTTCCTGCCGCCGTTGCGGGGGCATCGATGCACCCCTGCGGTGCGCCCATGCTGGAACGGGGCTTGCTTTTTGAGGGGCCTCGCCCGCGAAGGCGGGCATCCACGCGCCTTCCGTCAATTGGAAACCGGTCCTCAAGAAGGTCCGGGGACCCACCGGTTCAAGGTAACAGTTCAGCAGCTTGTGTGGGTGTCCGCCTTCGCGGGCGTGCCACGCCGGCCCGGCACCGGCTCAGCAAGGGTTCAGCGCCTGGGCAACGCGAGGTCGGCGAAGCTGAAGAAGCGGTTCTTGCCCGCCTGCTTGGCGCGGTACATGGCCTGGTCGGCATGGCGCAGCAGCGCATCGGGCTCGCCGTCATCCTCCGGGAACAGCGTGAAGCCCAGGCTGGCCGAGATGCATCGCTCGCAGCCCGCGACGTGCAGGGGCGCGGCGATGGCCTCCAGCACGCGCTGCAGCAGCGCGGCGCAGGCCGGGCCGCCATCCAGCCCCTGCAGCAGCAGCACGAATTCGTCGCCGCCCAAGCGCGCCAGCGTGTCGCCCGCGCGCACGCTGCGCTGCAGCCGCTGCGCCACCTCCACGAGCACGGCGTCGCCCGCCTCGTGGCCCAGCTCGTCGTTGATGGCCTTGAAGCCGTCCAGGTCCAGGTAGCACACGGCCACCTGCTGGCCACTGCGCCGCGCCTGGGCAAAGGTCAGGGCCATGCGGTCCGACAACAGCACGCGGTTGGGCAGCCGCGTCAGCGCGTCGTAATGGGCCAGGAACTTGAATTGCGCCTCGGCGGCCTTGCGCTCGGTGATGTCGCGGCACGCGGTGAAGGCAAACCACTCGCCGCGCAACTGGAGCGCGGTGGAAGACACCTCCACCGGAAATTCCTCGCCGCCCTTTGTGCGGTGCACGGTCTCGAACGGCGGCATGCGGCGTTCTATGCAGCACTGGAAGTGGGCCTGGACCATGGCGTGGTCGTAGTTCGGGTCGATGTCCGGGATGCCGAGCTGCAGGATTTCCTCCCGCCCGTAGCCCAGCCGCTCGCAGGCGCGGCGGTTGGCGTAGCGGATGCGCGAGTTCTGGTCCAGCAGGATGTGCGCGTCGCTGGCGTGCTCGCTGAACAACTGGAACTTGCTGAGCTCGGCTTCGGATTCCTTGCGCGCCGTCACGTCGTGGACGATGGAGTACAGCCGCTGGCCCTGCGGCGTGCTCAGCGGCCCGCTGTAGACCTCGACGTCGCGGACCTCGCCGCTGGCCAGCCGGTGGCGGAAGTTGAAGTACAGCCGCTGCTCGGCGCGGGCCTGCGCCATTTCCCGCGAGACTTCCGCCGGCGGCAGGGTGTTGATGTCGCAGATGCGCAGCGCCAGCAGTTGCGCGCGGGTGTAGCCGTAGAAGTCGCAGGCGGCCTGGTTGGCGTCCTCGATGCGGCCGGTGGCCGGGTCGATGATCAGCTTGACCGAGCGGTTCTTCTCGAACATCTGCCGGAAGCGCTGCTCGCTGTCCCGCAGGGCCGCTTCGCTTTGCCGCAGCCTGCCCGCGGCGTCGGCACGCGGGCCCCGCCGCAGCCGCCCAGGCGCCGTGGCCGCAGGGCGGCGACGCGTGGTGCCGTAAGCCGGTTCCGAGACCGGGCGACGATCAAGCTTGGACATAAACCGAAATACAGCCGTTTTGATCACGGGTGAGCCGGCTGCCGAGCCGCACTCGCCCCGTCCCGCCGTCCCGCCGTCCTGCGCCTGGCCGCGCCATGCCGGTGGCCGGTGCCGCGGTGCAAGGTGGTGCCTGGACATCAAAACTCTATCCAGCACGGTCCGGTGATTTGTTGCGCCAGTAAAAACTCTGTTGCCTTCGCGCGGGGACGGGCTGGGCCGGGCCCGCGGCGGCCTCAGGTACGCCACACGCGCGGCGGGCAGGGCGGCAGTTGCCAGGCGCTCTCGCGCCAGCGCATCCACACCTGCTGCAGCAGCCGCTGCGCGGGCTCCACGCGCGCGGCCAGCATGCGCAGGACGACCACGCGCGGCGAGGGGCTGGTGACGCCGGCGCGGGGTTCGCCCTCGCACAGCGCGCGGCCGGCTTCGAGCAGCGCTTCGCGCAGCGCGGCGGGCAGCGGCTGCGCCGAGGCGAACCACAGCGTGGCCAGCACGCGCTGCCCGGCCCAGCCCAGCGGGCTGTCCAGCAGCCGGGTGTCGGCGGCGTCCAGGTGGCCGCGCTCCAGCCACACGCCGGGCAACTCCATGTGCTGCAGGAAGCTGCCGCGGCGCCACGGGTCGCCCGCGGCGGGCAGGCCCAGGGCGATGACGTCGCAGCCCATCATCTGCGCCTGGTCCTGCAGCTCGAAGCGCAGGTGGTTCTCGGCGCGGCAGGCGTCGTGGGCGATGGCTTCCAGCGGCAGCCACTCCAGCCGCGCGTCGCCCTGCAGCGTGGCCTTGACCGACTGCAGCGCCGTCTCGCCCGCGCTGCGGTAGAAGCGCGTGGCGCCGGGCGTGGTGAGCAGGGCGTGGGTGCCGGGTTCGAGCTGCAGGCTCAGGTGCAGCTCGTCGCCGCCGGCCACGCCGCCGGGCGGGTGCACCAGCACGTGGTGGCAGGTGCGCGGGCCTTCGGGGTAGAGCCGCTGCAGCACGCGCAGCGGGCCCTGGTGGCGGTCCAGCGCGGTGGTGCGCTCGTTGTCGCGGAAATAGCGGATGGAGAGTTCTGCGTGCCAGGCCATGCGGCGGGACATCGGCCGCGGCGGGCCGGCGTCGGGGACGTCAAGGAAAGGCGCAAGTGTCTCAGACGCACGGGCCGCCCCCGGGGGGCGGCGCCGTCAGCGCGTGCGCCAGAAGTCGCGGTGCAGGGCCGCGATGTCCTCGCGCATCTGCGCCACCGGCCCGGTGACGGCGATGGGCTTCTGGCCGCGGCTGAAGACCTCGCGGCAGGGCAGGTCCAGCGTGGGGTTCTCGGGGTGGGCGCCGGTGAGCGCCAGCAGCTCGCGTTCGCTCATGCCGTAGAGCAGGCCGCCGATGTGGGCCCAGTACTGCGTGCCCGCGCACATGGCGCAAGGCTCGACGGTGGTGACCAGGGTGCAGCGCCAGAGGAAGCCGGGGTCGAAGCGCTCGGCCGCCTCGCGCGCCAGCACGGCCTCGGCGTGGTTCACGCTGTCCACGTTGCCCTGCTCCATGAGCACCTCGCCATCCGGCCCTGCCAGCAGCGCGCCAAAGGGATGGTGGCCGCGGGCCAGGGCGTGGCGGGCGATGTCGTTGGCGCGGCGCAGGAGGTGCAGCGCGAGGTCGGGGGTGAGGGTGGAAGCGGCGTGCGTCATGGCCCGATTCTGCGCAGGGCGCACACCGCCTTCAGGCATCAGCCCTGGCCGCGGTGCGCCCAGGCCGTGGTGCGCTTTTCCACCACCGCGAACAGCTCGTACATGGCCATGGCCATGACGCCCACGGCCAGCAGCCCGGCGAAGGCCAGGCCCATCTGCATGGAGCTGCCGGCCGACACCAGCAGGTAGCCGATGCCTTCGTTGGCGGCCGTCATCTCGCTCACCGTCGTGCCCACGAAAGCCAGCGTGATGGCCACCTTCAACGAGCCGTAGAAGTAGGGCAGCGAGCGCGGCAGGCCGACCTTGAGCAGCACGTCGCTGCGCCGCGCGCCCAGCACGCGCAGCACGTCTTCGAGCTCCGGCTCCAGCGTCGCCAGCCCGGTGGCGATGTTCACCATGATCGGGAAGAAGCTGATCAGGAACGCCGTGAGCACCGCCGGCCCAACGCCAATGCCGAACCACACGACCAGGATGGGCACGAAGGCCGCCTTGGGCAGCGCGTTGAAGCCCGTCATCAGCGGGTACATGGCGTTGTAGGCCAGGCGCGAGCTGCCCATGAGCGCGCCCAACAGCACGCCCACCACGATGGCGATGGCAAAGCCCACCATCGTCACCCAGAAAGTGCGCCAGGCGTGGGCGAGGATGGCTGCGTGGTGCTCCCAGGCCTGCTCTGCAATGCGCGCGGGGCTGGGGAAGACGAACTCGCTGACGTCCAGGGCCATGCACAGGCCCTGCCACAGCAGCACGGTGGCGAGGAGCAGCAGCCAGGGCGCGGCGGCTTCGAGTTTCTTGTCCAAGGGGGTCATGGCGTGGTGCTCCTCACTGGGCCAGCGCCGTGCCGCTCTTGCGCATGGCGCCGATGTGGCCGCGCAGCTCGTGCACGATGTCGGTGAAGGCGGGGGTGTAGGTCACTTCCAGGTCGCGCGGGCGCGGCAGCTCGATGTCGCGTCGCACCACGAAGCGGCCCGGACTTTTACTCATCACGTACACCGTGTCGGCGAGGAAGACGCTCTCGCGCAGGTCGTGCGTGACCAGGATGACGTTGAAGCCGCGCGCGGCCTGCAGGTCGCGCAGCGTGCACCACAGCTCCTCGCGGGTGAAGGCGTCCAGCGCGCCGAAGGGCTCGTCCAGCAGCAGCATGCGCGGCTCATGGATCAACGCACGGCAGATGCTCGCGCGCTGCTGCATGCCCCCCGACAGTTGCCAGGGAAACTTGTCCTCGTAGCCGGCCAGGCCCACGCCTGCCAGCAGCGCGCGGGCCTTCTCGCGGTACTCGGCGCGGTGGGCGCGGAAAGACGAGCGCCAGGGCTCCACGATTTCCAGCGGCAGCAGCACGTTGTCCAGCGTGGTGCGCCAGGGCAGCAGGCTGGGCGCCTGGAAGGCCATGCCGGTGATCTTCAGCGGCCCGCTGACCTCCTGGCCGTCGATGACCACCGTGCCCTTGCTGGGCCGGCGCAAGCCGGTGGCCAGCTTCATGAAGGTGCTCTTGCCGCAGCCCGACGGGCCCACGATGGCGATGAACTCGCCCTGGCGGGCCTGCAGCGAGATGTCCTCGACCGCGTACTGGCCCTGGGCCAGCAGCGCGTCGTTGTAGGCCAGCCAGACCTGGCGGAACTCGACGAAGGGCTTCACTTCCTGGCCGCGGCGAAGATGTTGCGGTCGGCCGCGCTGGGCAGGAAGGCGCCGTTCCACACCGCCGTGGCATCGACGCGCGCCTTGGTTGCGTAGGCATCGGAGACCTGGCTGGCCATGAGCGACAGCCGCGCCGGGTTGACCTCGCCGAAGCCCTCGGCCTTGGCGTCGGCGGTGAGCACGGTCTGCTCCATGGCCAGCTTCAGCCGGCGCAGCTCCAGCGCCTCGTTGATGATGCCGTCGCGCGCCTTGACGGTGGCGATGGCCGCCTGCGGGTCGGCCACCACGTCCTTCACGCCGCGGGTGAATGCGCGCAGGAAGGCCTTCACCGCCTCGGGATTCTTCTTGAGGAACTCCTCGCCCGCGATGATGGCGTTGCCGTAGAGCTTCACGCCGTGGGTGGCGTAGGGGAGGATGACCGCGTCCTCCGTCTTCACGCCGCGCGCTTCCAGGTTGAGCAGCGAGGTGAAGCTGAAGCCGGTGATGGCGTCGATGTCGCCGCGCACCAGCATGGTCTCGCGCAGCGGTGGGTCCATGCTGGTCCAGGCCACGTTCTGCACCTGGTTGGCCTTGGCGAAGATGGGCCAGCCGCGGCGGCCGGCGTCGAACACCGGGGCGCCCAGCTTCTTGCCGTTCAGGTCCGCGGCCGTCTTGATGCCGCTCTTCTTGAGCGCCAGCACCGCGGCGGGCGTGTTGTTGTAGACCATCATCACCGCCACCGGCTTGTTGGGCGCCGTGGGGTTGTTGGCGTGGAACTCCATGAGGGCGGCCAGGTCGGCAAAGCCCATGTCGTAGGAGCCCGACGCCACGCGGGTGACCGCGCCACCCGAGCCGTTGCCGGCGTCCACGGTGACGTTGAGCTTCTCGGCCTTGAAGTAGCCCTTGGCCGCGGGCGTGAGGAACAGGGCCGCGGGGCCCTCGAAACGCCAGTCGAGCTGGAAGCGTACGTCGCGCTCCTGCGCCAGGGCCGGAGCGGCCACGGCGCACGCCAGGGCCAGGCCGGCCAGGCGCGTCAGGACGAAACGGCGGGAAGGGGTCGGGATCATGAGGGCTCCGGTATGCGGTTGTGTATGCAATCGCATGATCCGTGCCCGCATGTACGCGCGGCGCGAGGTGGCGGCCGGACAGCCACTGCAGCGTGCGCGCCCCGCGGCGGCACGCCGCGCACCAGGGCGGGCCAGGGCCGGCCCAAGCCTGGTGCGCGGGGCAGGTCAGCTCAGCAGGTCGAGCAGGCTGCGGGCCACGACCTTGGTGGCGCGGCGCAGGTCTTCGAGGTCCAGGCGCTCGTCGTTGCGCTTGGCGTGGCTCTCCAGCACGGTGCGCGGGCCCGCGCCGTAGATCACGGCCGGGATGCCGTGCTCGCAGTACAGGCGCACGTCGGTGTAGAGCGGCGTGCCGGAGGTGGGAATCTCTTCGCCGAACACCTCGCGGCCATGCTGCTGCAGCGCATGGACCAGCGGCGCGTTGCCCGCCAGCGGCTGCAGCGCGCGGGCCAGCAGCATGCGGCGGATGTCCACGCCGATGCCCGGGAAGCTCTGCGCGGCTTGGGTGATGACGCGGCGGATGTCGGCCTCGACCTGCTCGGGGTTCTCCTCGGGGATCATGCGGCGGTCCAGCTTCAGCACCACCTTGCCCGGCACCACGTTGGTGTTGGTGCCGCCCTCGATGCGGCCGACGTTGAGGTAGGGGTGGTTGATGCCCGGCACCTGCGACGTCACCTGCTTGTAGAGCCGGTTCTGCTCGTACAGCGCGTTGAGGATGGTGACGGCGCCCTGCAGCGCGTCCACGCCGGTGTCGGGAATGGCGGCGTGGGCCATCTTGCCCTGCACCGTCACTTCCATCTGCAGGCAGCCGTTGTGGGCCGTCACCACCTGGTAGCTGAAGCCTGCCGCCATCGCGAGGTCGGGCTTGGTCAGGCCCTTCTTCTGCAGCCAGCCCGGGCCCAGTTCGCCGCCGAACTCCTCGTCATAAGTGAAGTGCAGCTCCACGCCGCCTTTGAGCTGGTTACCCAGCGCTTCGAGCGCGCGCACGGCAAAAGTAAAAGTGGCGAAGTCGCTCTTGCTGACGGCGGCGGCACGGCCGAAGAGCTGGCCGCCTTCGATCTCGCCGCCGTAGGGGTCGTGGGTCCAGCCTTCGCCGGGCGGCACCACGTCGCCGTGGGCGTTGAGGGCGATGGTGCGGCCGCCGTCGGCATAGCGGCGGCGCACGATCAGGTTGGTGATGCTTTCCAGGCCGCCGGCCTTCACTTCCTCGACAGGGACGGCGTGCTTTTCGGCCTCGAAGCCGAAGCCCGCGAGCAGTTGCGCGGTGCGCTCGGCGTGCGGGGCGTTGTTGCCGGGCGGGGTGTCGGTGGGGACGCGGACCATCTCCTGGAGGAAAGACACCTCCTCGTCGAAGTGGGCGTCTATCCAGGCGTCGAGCTGGGCGTAGGGCTTGGTCATGATGATGTGGTGGCTTGCTGGCGGTCTTACTGCAGTTGCGCCAGCAACTGGTTGAAGGCCTGGACGCACAGCTCGGCGTCGTCGTTGGTGATGGTTTCCAGCGGGTTGTGGCTGATGCCGGCGTTGCCGCCGCGCAGGAACAGCATGGCTTGCGGCATGGCTTCGTGCAGCTTCATGGCGTCGTGGCCGGCGCCGCTGGGCATGCGGAACACGGGCAGCCCAAGCGCCTGCACGGCCTGCTCCCAGCGCTGCTGCCACTCAGGCGCGCTGGGCGCTGCGGCGGCGCGCAGGGTCTCTTCCAGTTTCAAGGCCACGCCGCGGCGCTCGCAGAGGCGCTGGGCCTCGGCGCGCACGTCGGCCAGGCAGGCGTCGCGCACCTCGTTGGTGGTGGCGCGGATGTCCAGGCTGAAGCGGCAGCGGCCGGGGACGACGTTGATGGAGCCGTTGGGCACCTCCAGCATGCCCACCGTGCCCACGAGGTCCGGCACTTCAGCCGCCCGCTTTTCCACGTACAGCAGCAGCTCGGCCACGGCGGCTGCCGCGTCGCGGCGCTGGCCCATGGGCGTGGTGCCGGCGTGGCTGGCCTGGCCGGTGATCTCGCCCATCAGCCGCACGCTGCCGTTGATGGACGTGACCACGCCCAGCGGCAGGTCCAGCGCGTCCAGCACCGGGCCCTGCTCGATGTGCACTTCCACGAAGCCGAGATAGCGGGCCGGGTCGCGCTGCAGCGAGGCAATGTCCTCGGTGCGCAGCCCGGCGTCTTGCATGGCCTGGCGCATGGAGACGCCGCTGGCATCGGTCTGGTCCAGCCAGCCCCAGTCGAACTGGCCGATCAAGGCGCCGGAGCCCAGGAAGGTGGCCTTGTAGCGCTGGCCCTCTTCCTCGGCGAAGCCAACCACCTCGATACCGAAGGGCAGCCGCTGGCCGGCGCGCTGCAGCAGGCGCACGCAGGCCATGGGCACGAGGATGCCCAGGCGCCCGTCGTACTTGCCGCCGTTGCGCACGGTGTCGTAGTGGCTGCCGGTGAGCAGCCGCTTGGCCTGCGGGTCGCTGCCGTGGTAGATGCCCACCACGTTGCCCACGGCGTCAATCGTCACCTCGTCGAAGCCGCAGCCCTCGCGCATCCACTCGGCCAGGCGCGCGGCGCAGGCGCGGTGCGGCTCGGTCAGGTACGTGACGGTGAGCGCGTCGGGCAACTCGCTGAACTCGGCCAGCGATTCGGCCCAGTCCCACACCAGGTTACCCATGGTGGGCGTGAAGCCGAACTTGTCGTTCAGCCGTATCTCGGCGATGCGGTGGATGTTGCGCAGCGCCTCGGCGAACTCGAAGTCCGGGTGGTTCATCAAGCGCCGCTCGAAGGTCTCGATGATCTGCCAGCGGTTGAGCCCCGCGCCGCGCGGCCCGCGCACGGCCAGGATGAAGGGCCAGCCGAACTTGGCGTTGTAGTCGGCGTTCAGGCGCTGCAGCTTGTCGAATTCCGCGGGCGTGCAGTCGGTCAGGCCCGCCTTGCCCTGCTCGTTGGTGGACTCGGCCGTGAGCGACTGGGCCACCATGGCCTTGCCGGCGAGCTCCGGGTGGGCGCGGATGAGGCCCAGTTGCGCCTCGCGCCCGGCTTCCTGCAGTACCTCCACCAGCGCGCGTTTCAGGTGCGCGAGGCTGGCGAAGGGGCGGCGGTGCCAGGCCTTTTCGGCGATCCAGGGCGAGTGCTCGTAGGTGCCGTCCAGCAGCTCGGTGAACTGCGCCTGCGAGGCGGCATTGAGGGTGTCCAGCGTCAGCATGGCGTTCACTCCCACACGAAGGCCGTGGCCGCGTCGAAGGGGTGGTAGGCCTTCCAGTGGCGGGCGATGTCCACGCGGCGCGCGACCCACACGCGCTCGTGCTGCTGCACGTGGTCCAGGAAGCGCTGCAGCGCGCGCATGCGCCCCGGGCGGCCCAGCAGCCGGCAGTGCATGCCGATGCTCATCATGCTTGGCCGCTCGTCGCCCTCGGCGTAGTGCACGTCGAAGGCGTCGCGCAGGTATTCAAAGAACTCGTCGCCGTGGCTGAAGCCTTGCGGCAGCGCGAAGCGCATGTCGTTGCAGTCCAGCGTGTAAGGGACGATCAACTGCGGCGCCAGCTCGCCGTCGGTCTTCCTCACCTGCAGCCAGAAGGGCAGGTCGTCGCCGTAGTAGTCGCTGTCGTACTCGAAGCCGCCGTAGTCGGCCACCAGGCGGCGGGTGTTTGGGCTGTCGCGGCCGGTGTACCAGCCCAGGGCGCGCTCGCCGGTGAGCTTCTCGATGGCTTCCATGCCCAAGCGCATGTGCTCGCGCTCGGTGGCCTCATCCAGGTTCTGGTAGTGGATCCAGCGCCAGCCGTGGCAGGCGATCTCGTGGCCCAGCTCCACGAAGGCGGCGGTGACCTCGGGGCAGCGCTGCAGCGCCATGCCCACGCCGAAGATGGTCAGCGGCAGACCGCGGCGCTCGAACTCGCGCAGGATGCGCCACACGCCCACGCGCGAGCCGTACTCGTAGACGCCTTCCATGGAGAGGTGCCGCGCGGGGTAGGCCGCGGGGTTGAACATCTCGGAGAGGAACTGCTCGCTGCCGGCGTCGCCGTGCAGCACGGAGTTCTCGCCGCCTTCCTCGTAGTTGAGGACGAACTGCACCGCCACGCGGGCATGGCCGGGCCAGCGCGCATGCGGGGCGTTGCGGCCGTAACCGGCCAGGTCGCGGGGGTAGCGGTTCGTGCTCATGTCTCGTACTGCCTTTGCTTGTGGGGTGTGTCTGCCCGCTGCGGGGGCAGCGGGCCTTGGGCGGGGGAGAAGGAGGCTGAAGCGGGCCGGGCCGTCACTCCAGCGGCTGCAGCGCCAGCGCGAGGTCGCTGGCGCGCGGGTTCAGGCGCAGGTTGCGCTCGACGTTGCCCAGGTGCTGCTCCACGAGCTTGACGGCCGCGCGCGCGTCGCGGCGCTCCAGCGCGTCCACGATGGCCACGTGCTCGGCCTGCGAGTGCTCGGCCGAATGCGAGCTCTGGTACATCAGGCTGATGAGCGAGCTGCGCGAGAGCAGGTCCGTGAGCATCTGCGCCAGCACCTCGTTGCCCAGCATGCGCGCCAGGATGACGTGGAAGTCCGCCAGCAGCCGGGTGCGGCCGGTCACGTCGGTGCGCGTGACGGCGGTGCGCTCGGCCTTGAGGTGGGCGCGCAGCTCGGCGAGCTGCGCGTCGGTGATGCGCGTGCACAACTGCCTGAGCATGGCGCCTTCGAGCATCTTGCGCACCTCGAACACCTGGCGCGCCTCGTCCACGCTGGGCTGCGCGACGAAGGCGCCGCGCGCGGGCTCCAGCGTCACCAGGCGGTCGCGGCTGAGCTGGTTCAGGGCCTGGCGCACGAGGGTGCGCGAGACCTTGAAGATGTCGGCAATCTGCTGCTCGGCCAGCTTGGTGCCGGGCATGAGCCGCCGCTCCACGATGGCCGTGGTGATGGACTCGGCGATGCGCTGCGTGGCGCTGGCCTCGCTGCGCGCGGACGGTTGGGCGGACGCCGCCGCCTTGGCCTGGGCGGCGGGGGCGACGAGCTGTAGCGGGCTGCGGCTGCGTGGCATGGTGTCTCGAAAAAGGTTGTTCTGATGCGGCGAAGTGTAGGCCGTCACCACATCAGTGCTTGCGGTCTGTGCGCCAAAGTGTATACAGTTTGGCGTGCATTCGCAGCGTGCAAACCCGCAGCATGATGGTATGCACCAATTGCGATTTGCCATGCGCCAGGGCGGTGCGCTGCGCACCACGGCAAGCCGGCAGTAGCCGGCGCAGCCCTCAGGGCCTTTCAATCATCAGCCAGGACGACAACCATGGGAAAACTCAGCACCCACGTGCTCGATACCGCCAACGGCTGCCCCGCCGCGGGCATGCAGGTGACGCTGCTGCGGCTGCTGCCTGAAGGCGGCACGCAGGAGTTGCGCCGCCTCACGCTGGACGCCGACGGCCGCGGCGGCGGCCCGCTGCTGGAGGGCGAGGCGCTGCAGGCCGGCCGCTACCGCCTGGTGTTCTCGGTGGCGCCGTATTTCCGCGCCCGCGGCACGGAGTTGCCTGCGGTGCCCTTCATCGACGAGGTGCCGCTGGACTTCGGCATTGCCGACCCGGCCTCGCACTACCACGTGCCGCTGCTGGTGAGCCCCTGGAGCTACAGCACCTACCGCGGTTCCTGATCCGGCCGTTCAACGTTGCTGGCGCATGCCTTGCGTCAAGGGCGGCTTCCGTTGTGATGGAGGACAAGCCATGTTGAAGATGCGTCGTCGTGCCGTGCTCGCGTGCACGCTGCTGCTGGGCCTGCAGGCCGGCGCGGCGCAGGCCGCGTGGCCGGAGAAGCCCGTGCGGCTGGTGGTGACCTTTGCCGCCGGCGGCGCCAGCGACATCGTCGCGCGCGCCATTGCCGATCCGCTGGCCCACGCGCTTGGCCAGCCGGTGGTGGTGGACAACAAGCCCGGCGCCGGCGGCACGATTGGCGGGTCGGAGGTGGCGCGCGCGCCGGCCGACGGCTACACGCTGCTGCTGTCCAACTCCACGCCGCTCTCGATCGGCCCGTGGGCCGTGCCGCGCCAGCCCTACGACCCGGTCAAGCAGTTCACGCACGTGGCGCTGTTGGGCGTGGCGCCGGTGCTGTTCATGGCCAATCCCAAGAGCGGGCCCGCCTCGCTCAAGGACTTGCCCAAGGCCGCGGCCGCGCCGGGCTACACCTTCGGCAGCGGCGGCCCCGGCTCCATCGGCCACATCGTGGGCGAGATGACCAAGGCCGCCATGAAGCTGCAGATGACGCACGTGCCCTACCGCGGCGGCGCGCCCATGACCACGGACCTCATCGCCGGCACCATCCCGCTGGGCATAGACGTCATCACCGCCTTCGTTCCCATGGTCAAGGCCGGGCAGATCAAGGCCCTGGCCGTGAGCACGCGCGAGCGCTCGCCGCTGCTGCCCGACGTGCCCAGCGTCACCGAGCTGGGCCTGCCGCAACTGGTGGCGGAGAACTACTTCGGCGTCTCCGGCCCGGCCGGGCTGCCCAAGGACGTGGTGGACAAGCTCTCCAAGGCGTTGGCCGACATCGTGGCCGACCCGGCCACCGTCAAGCGCTTCGCCGAACTGGGCATCACGCCGGCCAAGCCCGGCGGCGAACCCTTCGCCGCTTTCGTGGCCCACCAGGTCTCGGATTGGGCGCCGGCCATCAAGGCGGCCGATCTCAAGCCCTGACGACTTAGCGCAAGGGCCGTGCAATCCGCAGCCTCGAAAATCGTATACACGCGACCCGTTACGGTGCACGCAAATTGGCACACAAACTGCATGAAGCGGTTCCCTGGCCGGGCCGCTTGCGTGGCGGGTCGGCGCTTGCATTACCCATAACCCCCACAACCCATTACCCCCCGAGGGACTCCATGAAGAAATTTTTTGCTCGCAGCGGCCTGGCTCTGGCCGCGTTGATGGCCTGCGCCGGTGCCGCGCAGGCGCAGAGCACGGTGCAGCTGTACGGCCTGGTGGACCTGTCGGCCGGCCGTTACCAGGACCCGGGCGCGAAGTCCATGACCAAGATGCAGCCTGGCGGCATGACCACCAGCTACTGGGGCCTGCGCGGCAAGGAAGACCTGGGTGGCGGCCTGTCCGCGGTGTTCGCGGCCGAAGGCTTCTTCCTGGCCGATACCGGCGCCAGCGGCCGCTTCAACGGCGACGCCTTCTTCGCGCGCAACGCCTACGTGGGCCTGAGCAGCGCCTCGCTGGGCACCGTGCAGTTGGGCCGCAACACCACGCTGCTGTTCGTCTCGACCATCGTCTACAACGCCTTCGGCGACTCCTACACCTTCTCGCCGACGGTGCGCCACGTGTTCCTGCCCTCGGCCATCACGGCGCCGGTGACCGGCGACAGCGGCTGGAGCGACTCGGTGCTGTACACCTCGCCCAAGCTGGGCGGCTTCAAGGCCAGCGTGCTGGCCGCGGCCGGTGAGAAGGTGGGCCATCGCAACGTGAGCGCCGGGCTGAACTACGACGTCGGCAACTTCTCCGCCGTGGCCGTGTACCAGGACGTGGAAAAGGACATCTCCACCGCCTTGAAGGTGGACGACACCCGCACGTGGCAGCTCGGCGCCACGTATGACTTCGGCGTGGTCAAGGTGTTCGCGCAGCACACGCAGGTCGAGAACCGCTCCGTGGCCGGCTCGCCCAAGAGCAAGCTCAGCGACGTGAGCGCCGCCATCCCGCTGGGCAACGGCAAGGTGCTGGCTGCCTACGGCCTGCTCAACCGGCCCGGCTCCGCAGACCAGAAGACCTTCAGCCTGGGCTACGACTACTTCCTGTCCAAGCGCACCGACGTCTACGTCGCCGCCATGAGCGACAAGGACGAGGCCAAGGCCACCTACACCACCGCCAAGAGCTACGGCGTGGGCATCCGCCACCGCTTCTGATCGGCCCCGCGCCCTTCAGCCATCAAGCCCGCCTCCGGCGGGCTTTTTCTTGGGTGCCTGCCTTCAAGCCGGCAGGGCTGGCGGCCTGCGGCACACTGGTTTCCCCACGTTTGCGCCAGGCCGCCAGCGCCTGCGAGAGGAGACCGTCATGACGCAAGTTCAAGCCCTCGTGTTCGACGTGTTCGGCACGGTGGTGGACTGGCGCGGCAGCATCGCCGCCGACCTGGGCGCCTGGGGGGCGCAGCGCGGCATCGCCTGCGATTGGGCCGCGCTGGCCGACGACTGGCGCGCTCGCTACCAGCCGCAGATGCAGCGCGTGCGCAGCGGCGCCGTGCCCTGGACGGTGCTGGACGCGCTGCACCGCGAGGCGCTGGAAGAGCTGCTGCCCAAGTACGGCCTGCAGCACCTGGACGAGGCGGACCGTTGCCACCTCAACCGCGTCTGGCACCGCCTGAACCCCTGGGCCGACGTGCGCGAAGGGCTGCGGCGCCTGAAGTCCCGGTACGTCATCGGCACGCTGTCCAACGGCAACGTGGCGCTGCTGGTGAACATGGCCAAGCATGCGGATCTGCCGTGGGACGTGGTCTTTTCCGCCGAGACCTTCCATGCCTACAAGCCGCTGCCGCAGACCTACTTGGGCGCGGCGCACATGCTGGACCTGCGGCCGGGTGAGCTGATGCTGTGCGCTGCGCACAACGACGACCTGGCGGCCGCCCGCGCGCAAGGGCTGCGCACCGCTTTCATGCCCCGGCCCACGGAGTACGGGCCGTCGCAGACGAAGAATCTCGGCCCCGAGCAGGACTGGGACGTGGTGGCGTCGGATTTCGTCGATCTGGCGCAGCGGCTGGGGGTGTAGGGCGCGGCCGGCGCCGCCGCGCCGGCCCGGCCCCTTACCGCGCGGGCATTCCCGGCAGCCCCATCAAGCGCGCCACCGGCTCGGCGCCGCTGCCGTCGCAGTGCATGTAGCGCAGCACCTCGCCCATGCGCTGCCATTGGCGGAAATGGTCCTGGTAGAGGTTTTGCACGCGGTAGGCCTGGGCCTCGCCGGACAAGGTGCTCTGGCAACTGGCGAACAGCGACTCGCCACGCTGCAGGAACTGCAGGTGGTGCACCAGCTCGTGGACGATGAAGGACTGGTCCGTCGGGTCGCGCATGTCCAGCGTGTCGCGGTAGAGGATGTGGCGCCGGTCGGTGTCGTACACGGCCACCAGCGACTCGCAGCCCGCGGGGCGGTCGTCGCAGACCGTCCTGGCGATCTCGCGCTGCGGCAGCGGGATGAAGCGCGGCAGCGCCTCGCCGGGCGGGTTGGGCAGGCCTGAGAGCCGGCTGGCCCAGGCCAGCAGGTCCGCGGCCAGCACGGCGTCTATGGCGGCATGGCGGGAGGCCGCGGCGGGCGGCATGCGCGAGGCCGGCGCCAGGGCGGGGGCGTTGGCCGCCAGCGGCCGCAGGCGTGGGGTGTTGTTTTGCGTGGAGCCCGTGGCGTGCGCCAGCAGCAGGGGCAGGAGCAGCGCTGCGGCGGTCCGCCACCGCCACCGCCGCCGCGGTGCAAGCGTGGTGGGGAATGCCGTGCCGTCTTCGACCATGGGCTGCTCCTGGTACAGACGGCACTAGCAATAGCCCGGCCCACGGCGCCTGTCGTCCCTCGGGATGAGGCATGCGGTCACCAACGGTTGCTTAACAGGCGCGGCGTGGACGGCGCCTGCCGGCCCGCCGCGCTCAGCGGCTCACGCGAAACGCCACGCGCTGCCAGCGCCCCTGGCCATCCAGCACCGTGAGCGTGTGCGTGCCGGGCTGCTCCAGGCGCAGCGTCACGGTTTCGCCCACGCGGCTGCGCTGCTGCTGCACGCCGTCCAGCAGCCAGTACAGCGGCTCGCGCGCGGGCACGTCGCCCTGGGCCGAAACGCTCAGCTCCACCGCCGCGCGCCCCGGCACGGGTTTGAGCACGGTGCCGGCTTCCAGCCCGGCGATGCGCAGCGCGCTGCCGCCGTCACCGCAATCGCCCGCGCCGCCCTGCACCCAGGGCGCCAGCGCCAGCGGCCAGCGTGCCACGGGGGTGCCGTCGCTGCTGTCCGCGCAGCCCGGCCCAAGCAGGCCGCCGCTGCGCTCGCGGTCCGGCAGGGTGGGCGGCGCGGCGCCGTCCAGCATCCAGCCCGTGCGCTGCACCAGGCAGTGGCGTGGCGCCGTGGCCTGCGCGCTCAGGCCCAGCGGCCAGCAACTGCGCAGCGGCGCCACGCCGGGCGGGGGCGTGCGTTGGCCGGTCGGCGCCTCGGCCTCCGGCAGCAGGGCCACGATGTCCTGCAGCAGCGGCGCAGCGGTGTTGGCGCCGAAGAAGCCCGGGTTGGGCGTGCCGTCCGGCCGGCCCACCCAGACGCCCACCGTGTGCTGGTCTGTCACGCCCACGGCCCAGGCGTCCCGGAAACCGAAGCTGGTGCCCGTCTTCCAGGCCAGGCGCCGCGTGCCTTCGGTGAAGGGCCGCTCGGGATGGCCGCCGCCTTCCAGGATGTCGCGGACGATGAAGGCCGCCCCCGCGCTCATCAGCCGCGCCTCCACGCGCGGCGCGCCGGGCGTGAGCCGCGGCAGGCCGGACAGGCCGCCGCGCGCCAGCGCGCGGTAGGCGCCCACGAGCTCCTCCAGCGTGGTGCCCGCACCGCCCAGGATGAGGCTGAGGTTCGGCTCCGCCCCCGGCGCCATGCGCAACTTCAAGCCGCCTGCGCGCAGCACGGCGGCCAGGCGCTGCGGCGTCAGCCGCTCCAGCAGGTCCACCGCCGGCACGTTGAGCGACTTCTGCAGTGCCTCGGCCACGCTCACCGGCCCGCTGAAGGACGCCTGGAAGTTGCCCGGTGCGTAGCCGCCGAAGTTCTGCGGCGCATCCACCAGCAGGCTCTCGGAGTGGATCAGCCCCTCGTCCAGCGCCAGCGCGTAGAGAAAGGGTTTGAGCGTCGATCCCGGCGAGCGCACGCCGCGCGCCATGTCCACGTGCGCGGCACGGCGCGGGTCGGTGAAGTCGGCCGAGCCGGCGTAGGCCAGCAGCTCCAGCGTGTCGTTGTCCATGACCAGCACGGCCATGGACACGCGCGGCGGCAGCGCATCGACCCGGTCCAGCAGCAGCCGCTCGACGCCCGCCTGCAACTCGGCCGACAGCGTGGTGCGCAGCACGGTGGCGGCGGCGCCTGGCCTGGCGGCCTTTGCGGCGGCGCGAGCCTGGGTGCGCACGCGCTCGGCCGCCAGCGGCGCCAGCCACTGCGCGCGCAGCGGCTGCACGGCGACCTTTTCCATGCGGGCGTCGGCGACGGTTCGAGCATCCCAGACGCCTACGTCCAGCAGCCGCTGCAGCACCTTGTCGCGTGCGGCTTGGGCGGCGGCCGGGTCGCGGTCCGGGCGCAGCCGCGAGGGCGCCTGGGGCAGCGCGGCCAGCAGGGCGGCTTCCGCCGCGCTCAGGTGCAGCGCGGGGCGGCCCAGGTAGCCGCGGCTGGCCATCTCCACGCCCTGGACGATGCCGCCCATGGGGGCGCGGTTGAGGTACAGCGTCAGGATCTCGCGCTTGGACAGGCGCAGCTCCAGTTGCAGTGCGCGGGCCATCTGGCGCAGCTTGGCGCGCAGGCTGCGGCTGCCGGCGCCGGGCGGCGGCGGGTCCAGGAGGCGCGCGACCTGCATGGTCAGCGTGGAGCCGCCGGAGACGATGCGCCCATGCCGCAGCCACTGCGCCGCCGCGCGCGCCAAGGCGACCGGGTTGACGCCGGGGTGGAGGTGAAACCAGCGGTCCTCGTAGCCGAGTACGGCTTGCAGGTAGAGCGGGGAGACGCTCTGCGGCGTGACGGGCTGGCGCCAGATGCCGTCGGCGTCCGGCCAGGTGCGCAGCGGCGTGCCGTCGCGCGCAGCGACCACGGCGCCGGGGGCGTCGCGGGGGATGGGCGGCGGGAAGGCCAGATCGAGCGCCAGCAGCACGGCGAGCAGGGCGGCCAGGGTGAGTTCGAGGCGGCGCAGTCGGCTCATGGCGCTTTGCCGCCCGCCGTGAGCCGATGAGCCTCCACCGAGACTTCGCCATCCCCGCGAAGGCGCACTGCGGTTCGGGAAGCGTCCTGGGCGCCGGCCGCAAGCCGGCGAGGCTCCCCTACTACTTCGTCATGCCCGCGAAAGCGGGCATCCACGAACACCGGGGTGTGGTTTTCGAACGGCATCGCCCAGGGGTGGCGTCGGCGCGCCAGCACCCCGGCTGGCGTGGATGCCCGCTTTCGCGGGCATGACGAAGCAGGAGGCGGTCGGCACCGGCTCACGGCGGGCATCTCATGGCCTTTTGTCCGCATCGTCCTCACGGCCTCCGACCTGCACGCCCTCACTGCCCCGCAGCCCCCCGCGGGTCCTCGATCAGCACCGTGCCGCCGTCCGCTCCCACGCCGCGCAGCTCCGGCCGGTACATGTCCTCGGCGAAGGGGGCGGGCACCACGAAGCGGCCGGGGCTGACCACGCGCAGCATGTAGAAGACCGGCAGCCACTCGCGGTCCAGCCGCGCCGCGGCCACGTAGCGGTCGTCGCGGTACTCGCGGTGCTTCAAGCGGCCGTCGGCCATGGCGGCGGCCACGTTCACGCCCTCGATGCTGAACTCCTCGGCCTTGGGGCCCTGCGACAGGTTGAGGTTCTCCACCTCCATGCCGGCCGGCACGCGGTCCACGATCAGGCCGTTCTCCAACGTCTGCGACGCGCGTGCCCGCACGCGCACGATCACGAGGTCGCCCACGCGCAGCGCCCGCCCGGCCGCCAGCGGCTGGCCCTGCGCGTCGAACCAGTCGCGCTTGAGCTCGATGTCCGTGTCGCGCGGCGCCGGGGCCTTCACCGGGTAGCCGGAGGCCTGCACCTCCACCAGCAGCGGCTGCGCATGCCGGTTGGCCAGCGACACGCCGCGCGCCAGCGCCGCCGCGTCCAGGCTGCGCTGCTCCACGCCCTTGGAGGCCAGCGCCTGCACCGCCTCGCCCACGCTCAACTGCGCCTGCCAGCCGTCGCCGCTGCCGCCACCGCCGGTGAGCCCGGCCGCGCGCGCGGCCAGGAACAGCGACAGCCGCTCCTGCGTGGAGAGGTAAGGGCGCCCATTCAATCGGTCCGCCGCGTCGAAGAGCAGGTTGTCGCGCCGCGCCGCCTTGATCTCGTGCCGCGCCAGCAGCGCGTAGGCCAGCGCGGCGTCGCGCACGGGGGTGCCGTAGTCGCCGAGCCATTCGAAATACCACGCATCGCGGGCGCCGGGCAGGCCGTAGGGGCGGCGCAGGGCGTCGTCCAAGGCGGCCTGCGAGCGCGCCTCGTCGCCCATGAGTTTCAAGGCGATGGCCAGGTGCACCAGCGGCAGCGGCGAGCGGGCCTTCAGCCGCTGCTGGTCGTGCAGGTAGCGCAGCATGGCCAGCGGCGCCTTCTGGTCGCGCGCCAGGATGTAGCCCACGTGCGCCAGCTCCGCGAAGCGCTGGTGGCTGTCGCGCAGCAGGGCCAGGTCGCGGCTGCTCAGGCCGCGGTCCATCGCGGCGCTGGCCGCCGAGGCCGCCGGCCGCGCCGCGCTCGCACCCAACGCGGCCTGCAAGGGCGCCGGCAGTTGCGGGAAGCGGTTGGGCGCCTGTTGCAGCTCCTGCAGCAGCCAGCCTTGCGCCTTGCGGTAGAAGGCGTCCGGCACCGCAAAACCCTGGTCGCGGGCGTCCTGCATGAAGCCCATCACGTAGGCCGAGAGCCAGGTTTCATAGCCGCCGTCGCCCCACAAGGTGAACCCGCCGTTGGCCTTTTGCAGGCCGGCCAGACGGCCCAGGGCGCCTTCGACGAAGGCCGTGCGCTCCTCGCGCGTGCGGGCTTTCAAACCCAGCGCCTGGGCCTGCGCCTCGTCGATGAAGAGGTGCGGGTAGGCCGCGCTGGTGGTCTGCTCCAGGCAGCCGTAGGGGTAGTCCAGCAGCCCCTGGACGAGCTGGCGCACGTTGAGCGGCGGCTTGTCCGACACGGCCAGGGACAGCGTGGCCGAGCCCTTGTGGAAGCGCTCCAGCAGGTTCGCCTCCAGCTTGAGCGACTCGCCCGGCGCCACGCGCAGGCGGCGCACTTCCGTCTCCAGCGGCACGGCCGGCTGTACCTGCAGCACGGACTCGCGCGCGATGCGGATGCCGCTGGCGCTCACCACCTGCAGCCGCAGCCGGCCTAGGCCGTAAGCGTCCGTCGCCTCCACCGGAAAACGCAGCGTCACGCGCTGCTGATGTTTCAGCGACAGCGACTGCTCGCTGCCGCCCACGCGCACGGGCTCGGCGCCCTGCAGGCTGATCTGGAGGTCCTGCGGCGCGCCGCTCAGGTTCGTCACGTCCAGTGCGATGAAGGCGCTGTCGCCGGGCGAGATGAAGCGCGGCGTGGCCAGCTCGGCGACGATGGGTGCGGCCGACACCATCTCGGCGTCGGCCTTGCCGAAGCGGTCGGCCGTGGCCACCACCGCCATCAGCCGCAGCGTGCCGTTGAAGTCCGGCACGTCCACGGGAATGTCCGCCTCGCCTTGGGCGTTGAGCTGGACCGGGCCGCTGAACAGGTCCACCAGCTTCACCTTCTTGGGCAGGCTCTTGCTGTCGCGCAGGCTGGCGTCGCCGCCCCAGCGCAGCCTGGCGGTGCTGCCTTCCATCTTCTCGATCAGGCGGCCGTAGAGGTCGAGCTGCTCGGCCCCGTAGCGGTGCTTGCCGAAGAAGAAGTCCAGCGGGTCCGGCGTGGGAAAGCGCGTGATGTTGAGGATGCCCACGTCCACGGCCGACAAGGTCACCAGCGCCGCCTGCCCGCCGAGTCCCTCGGCCTTCACCCGCACCGTGGCGCGCTTTTCCGGCAGCACCTTGGCCGGCGCCTGCAGCGCCACTTTCAACTGCCGCTCCGTGCGGGCCAGCGGCAGGTGGATGAGGCCGACGGCCCGCGCGGGCGTCACGCGCTCGCCCTGGCTGCCCGGCCGCAGCGCGGTGACGGCGACGTAAAGGTCATGCCGCGCCCAGGCCGCGTCCACGGGAATGGCGATGTCCGTGCCGGCCGCGCGCACGTCCACGCGCTGGCTCCACAGCAGCTTGTCGCCCTCCACGGTGACCAGCGCCGTGCCGTCGTGCGGCGGGGTGATGGTCAGCCGCGCCCGCTCGCCGGCTTTCAACGGCGCCTGGGCCAGCTTCAACTGCACGCGATCGGGGCGGTTGCCCAGGTCTTCGGACTCCTGCGCGCCCCAGCCGGCGTGGAAGCGGTAGCGCAGGGTGAGGCCGGTCTCGGGGTCGTCCACCTCCAGGCGGTAGCGGCCCCAGCGCACGGGCAGCGAAACGCGGCTGCGGTCGCCCTGGGTGGCGATGGCCACGGCGCCGGACTCGATCAGCTCGTCCGTCTCCGTGTAGCCGGAGGTCCAGCCGCGCTGGTCGTCATGGCGCCAGTACCACTGGCGGTCCTCGCGCACCAGGCGCAGGGTGGCTTTCTTGAGCGGCTGCGGTTTTCCATTGGCGTCCACCCGAGTCAGCTCAAAGCCGGCCTGGGCGTTGTCCGGGGCCACGTCGCGGTCGAAGAGCGGGCGCACCGCCAACAGCTTGGGCGCCGGCCAGAGCACGCGCTCGATGGAGCGCACCACGGGCCGCCCGCCGCTTTCGAGCAGGCTGAAACTGCCGCGCACCAGCATGGGCGAGTCCAGCTTCATGTCCGGCAGCGGCAGGCTCACGCGGGTGCGGCCCTGGGCGTCCAGCTCCTGGTCGCCTACTTCCTGGCGCTTGGCCTGGCCGTCATCGTTGAAGTCGCCGAACACGAAGCCGGGCCACTGTTGCGGCAGGGCATAGCGCTGGCGCGAGGTGGCGGCGGCCACCAGCAGCCGGTTGCCGGCGGCCGGGGCGCCGAAGAGGTAGTCGCCGCGCACGGCCACGTCGAAATCATTCCCCGGCAGCAGCACCGGGCGAGCGGTGTTCAGCTCCAGCTTCATGCGCTCGGGCAGGAACTCCTCAACCTGGAATTTCCAGGCCGCGTCCGCCCGCTTGGCGCCGGGGTCGGCGCGCAGCTCCAGTTGCCAGGCGCCGGTGGGCGCATCCGGCGGCAGCACCACGGCGTGGCTCAGGTAGCCGGGAAATTTCTCGTTCGGCTTCCAGGCGGTGGTGCTGACGCTGCGGCCATCCGGCCGCTTCAGCGTGGCGGTGAGCGGCTGCGGCGGCAGCGGCTTGCCGTCCGCGTCGCGCACCAGCACGGAAACGTCGAAGCGCTCGCCGGGGCGGTAGAGGTCGCGCCCGGCCCACACGAACAGCTTGGTGTTGCGTGAGGGGTGGCCGCCGACGTCGAACTCCGACAGGTCCAGCCCCGGCGCACGCAGCGCCAGCACGCTCATGGCGCCCTTGGCGCCTTCGCCGCGGCGGGCCACGAGCACGGCGGCGGATTCCGGCGCGTCCTCGAAATGGCCGTGCCCGTCGCCGTCGCCCTCGGCGCGGCCCAAGCTGCGGCCGTTCTCGTCCAGCAGCTCGAACACCACGCCGCGCTGGGCCTCGCCGGACTTGAGCGAGCTGGCGAAGGCGTCCAGCCCCCGCGCGTAACGCCGCGCCATCAGGCCGATGTCGCTGACGTAGAAGTAGGTCGTCTGGTACTCCTGGGCGAAGCGGCCGGGCTGGCTCATCACGGCGATGTAGATGCCGGGCTCCTGCAGCTCCTTGATGCCTTCCACGGGGATGAAGCTCACGTGGCGGCGGTTGGGCTGGTCGTCGGTGGCGTAGCGGCCCAAGTGCACGCTTTGGGCTTGGTTGCGCAGCTCGTCCAGTTGCCAGCCGCCCACCAGGCCCTGCAGGCGGCGGTTGTTGCCGTCGTCGTAGCGGTAGGGGTCTTCTTCCTCCTCCTGGCCGGCGCCGTTCTCGTCGCTGCCTTCACCGCGCGCGTTCTTGCGGGCGCCGGCCACGCGCTCCAGGAACTTGGGCAACTGCTCCGGCAGCACGCGCAGGAACTGGATGTCCACCTCCGGCACGTTGACGGTCACCACCGGCAGTCCGCCGTTCTGGCCCGCGGGCAGCACCACGCCGCGGCTGGCGAAGAAGAAGGAGGGCGGCATGGCCTCGCTGGCGACGTCGCAGGCGTGGGCGGCGGCGATGCGCCGCCCGTCCTGCGCCTTGAGCGTGTCGGCCACCTCGATGTGGAAGCGCCGCTGCGGCTGGACGTAGGGGAAGTAGGCGATGCGCGGGTTGTCGCCCACGACCCAGGCGCCCTGCAGCAGCTTGCCCGCGGGGGCCGAGCCCGCGAGCGGCGTGCCGGGGGCGGACGCGGCGGGCTGCTCGGCGCCGCGCTCCTGGGCGTCGCCGTCCGCGGCGGCCGGGCCCAGGTCCACCACGCGCAGGGCCTCGTTGAGGTTCTGCCTGCCGTCCACCGGCTGGGTGAAGACGACGGCCAGGGCGGGGCGGTCGTCGAAGAGACGGGGCTTGCACTCCAGCGCGGTGAAGGGCGCGTCCGGGTCGGCGAGGGCCGTGGGCGCCGCGCCGCCCGGCCGCGTGCCGGAGAAGTGCCAGACCAGAAGGGCGGCCAGGGCCACCAGTACCACTGCCGCAGCGGCCAGCCCGCTGCGTTTGACCTTCGCCATGCCCTGCGCCATGCGCTTCTCCCGTGGGTTGTGTCAGAGCTGCCACTGCAACGCGCACGGTAGGGCCGGCGGCGACCGGGAGACATGGGTGGATGTGACCGGTGTTGACGGGCCGCAACGCCGGGGCTGGCCCAACCCTTGCCCATACTGGGCCGATGACTCCGCTCGCCCACATCGACTTCTCGGCCGACTCGCTGCTGGTGGCGCGGCAGCTCATAGGCGTGACGCTGCTGGTGGAGGGCGTGGGCGGCCGCATCGTGGAGACGGAGGCCTACGACCAGAGCGACCCGGCCTCGCACACCTATTCAGGCCAGACACCGCGCAACGCCTCCATGTTCGGCCCCCCGGCGCACGCCTACGTCTACCGCTCCTACGGCATGCACTGGTGCATGAACTTCGTGTGCCGCGAGCCGGGCCACGGCGCCGGGGTGCTGATACGCGCGCTGGAGCCCACGCACGGGCTGGAGCAAATGCGCGAGCGCCGGGGCGTGGAAAAGGTGGAGCTGCTGTGCGCCGGCCCGGGGCGGCTGGCGCAGGCGCTGGGCATCACGCGGGCGATGGACGGCTTGTCCCTGTCCGAGCCGCCTTTTGAGCTGCTGCCCGGGCCGGCCGAGCCGGTGGAACTGCTCATTGGGCCACGCATCGGAATTTCCAAGGCGGCGCATGAGCTGTGGAGGTTTGGGTTGAAGGGGTCCCGATATCTCAGTAAAGGGTTTAATTGAAATTATTTGGTGAAATATTTGGGTATTGAAGTATTGAGGTATTGGGGTATATATCGCAAGCGAATATCTCGGCCTCTCTACTTCGTCATTCCCGCGAAGGCGGGAATCCAGGAGGCCCCAAGTCAGCCGCAAGTCCATGAATCGGCGTGCCGAGGCGCAATACACCGTGCTTCCTGCGTTATTCCTACGCTCTGACGCGGGACCGCCTGGATTCCCGCCTTCGCGGGAATGACGAGGTAGGAAGCGTGGCGAATCAGTCTCCGGTCAGCACTTTCAAACCTCAGCCTTCGTGCATCGATTCTCAAATCGCTGCCCTCAAGGCAACTTCCCTTCCTTCTCCAACCTGTCCAGCATCTTCGGAATGAACCGCCCGCACACCGCCTGATTCCCCTGATACTCCGTATCCGAATCAAAATCATCGTGCTGCGCGCGCACCTTGCCGAATTCCTGCAGCGCCAGGCGAATGGTTTCCTGGTTGCGGGACAGCGAATCCATGGCCGTCAGCGAGGAGAATTTCTCCTTGAAAAAGGCGCCCAGCCGCATGGGCGATTCCTCCAGCCACTGCCGGTAAATGGCCAGGTGGTGCATTTCATGGGCATGCACATGCTCGTAGGCGCAGGCGTCGTCCTTCAACTCGCTGGCGATGTGCACGGCGGTTTTCTGGTAGCCCACTTCCAGGTCGAGCACGGGGCAGCCCTTGGCGTCCTTTTTCCAATAAGACGTGACGCGGCTTTCGGCGTAGGTGGAGCCCAGGCCAAAACTGCGCTGCGTCAGCGGCAGGGACGATTTGCGGTTGAGCGCCGTCACGGCGCGCACGTCGCCGGAATCGTCCTCGGTGTAGGTCAGCGGCGCGGTGCGCACGGTGACCGAGGGCTGGCAGCCGCCATCCACCCCGGCCGGTGCAGCGTGAGAAATTGCCGCCGAGCAAAACAAAAATGCGGACACAGCAAGGCGCAGGCGCCAGGACATAAAGCGCATGGGACGATTCCGTGAAATATCTCCCGCCCCGTGGAGGGAGAAACAGGCCGGAGCGGTGGTTGTTCGCTAATCCCAAAGCATCAAGGGAATTTCGCGGTCTTCCTTGTCCGGCTGTCTGCAGCCTTGATCGTCAACGTCCTGCGCTTCTTGAGCCCTGATTCTTTATCCGCGTGTTTTGCCTGTAACCGGGTTTTAAATTGCCTGGCGGCTCACGTCAGGCCGCGAAAGCCTGGGCCAGCGATTTCGTGATTTCTGCCGCGCTTTCGCCCAGCGAGGTATTGACATGCTGGCCGGACCACAGGGGCGAGAAATCGCCCGATGCTTGGGCTTCGGCCTGGGTACGCAGGGGCGTCATGCCGGCAGGCGCCAGGGGAAATGCCGGCGGCAAGGCCGATAGGGGTCCCATTTCCCGCATGAACCGATTCACGATGCCGCGCGCCGGCCGGCCGCTGAACAAATTGGTCAATGCCGTGTGCCGGGCCGCCTCGCTTTTCAATGCCGCGCGGTGAATGGCGCTGATGGTCGATTCCTCGGCCAACAAATAGGCGGTGCCAATTTGCACCCCGGCCGCACCCAGGGCCATGGCGGCTTTCACGCCCGCCGCATCGGCAATACCGCCCGCGGCGATGACCGGGACATTCAAGGCTTTCACCAATTGCGGCACCAGCGCGAAGGTGCCGATTTGCGTGGTCACGTCGTCCGTCAGGAACATGCCTCGGTGGCCGCCGGCTTCCAAACCCTGGGCGATGACGGCATCGGCGCCATGCTTTTCCAGCCAGAGGGCTTCTTCAACGGTCGTGGCTGACGACAACACTTTCGAGCCCCAGCTTTTCACCCGCGCCAGCAGATCCGGCGCCGGCAATCCGAAATGGAAGCTCACCACCGGCGGCTTGAAATCCTGCAGCACGTCGGCGAATTCGGGGCTGAAGGGCGCGCGGCCGGGGCCGGTCGGGATGTCGGCCGGGTCTATGCCGAATTCGTCGTAATAGGGCTGCAGCGCCTGGCGCCAGGCGGCCTCGCGCTGCGCATCCGGCGTGGGTGTTTCGTGGCAGAAGAAATTGACGTTGTAGGGCCGGCGCGTCTCGGCCTGGATTTCCTGCAGCGACGCGTGCAGCGCCTCCGGCGTGAGCATTGCGCAGGGCAAGGAGCCCAGGCCGCCGGCATTCGACACCGCGATGGCCAGGCGGCTGTCCTGGCTGCCGGCCATGGGGGCCTGGATCAGCGGGAAATCAATGTTCAGCCATTGGGCGAGCTGCATGCGGTCTCCTTGGGTGCGGTGGTCCATGGGGGATGGCCGGCGCGCGGACAGGCCGGTCCCGGCGGGCGTTGTTGTACCAGCCGCGACTTTTCTCACGCCCCGGGACGCGGCCGGAGGGCCGTCCTGCACCCGGTCCGCGCCTGGGAGAAGCGCCTCACCCCCGGGCGTATAGTGCCCCGCTCCTCACAGCCTCACCGTGAGCGCCGGCCCCCGGCCGCCGGGCTCCATCCCCCGCGGAGACTCCTCATGCAACACCCCTCGGATCTTGCCGCCGCGTCGCTGCCCGTGGTGCGGCAGCGCCCGGTGCCGCCGGCCCTCGTCGAAACCCTCATCGCCCGCTTCGGCGCGCGCTGCTCCACCGCCCAGGCCGTGCGCGAGCAGCACGGCAGCGACGAGTCCACCTTCACCGTGCCGCCGCCGGCCGCCGTGGTGTTCGCGCAGAGCAGCGCCGAGGTGGCCGAGGTGATGGACCTCTGCAGCCAGTTCGAGGTGCCCCTGATTCCCTACGGCGCCGGCTCCTCGCTGGAAGGGCACCTGCTGGCGGTGCAGGGCGGCATCAGCCTGGACGTTTCGCGCATGGACCAGGTGCTGTCCATCGACGCCGACGACCTCACGGTCACCGTCCAGCCCGGCATCACGCGCAAGCGGCTCAACGACGAGCTGAAATCCACGGGCCTGTTCTTCCCCATCGACCCGGGCGCCGACGCCTCCATCGGCGGCATGTGCGCCACCCGCGCCTCCGGCACCAACGCCGTGCGCTACGGGACCATGCGCGAGAACGTGCTGGCGCTGGAAGTGGTGACGGCGGAAGGCAAGATCATCCGCACCGGCACCCGCGCCAGGAAGAGCAGCGCCGGCTACGACCTGACGCGCCTGATGGTGGGCAGCGAGGGGACGCTGGGCGTCATCACCGAGATCACGCTGAAGCTGTACCCGTTGCCCGAGGCCGTGTCGGCGGCCGTGTGCTCCTTCCCGAGCATCGAGGCGGCGGTGCGGACGACGATCCAGACCATCCAGCTCGGCGTGCCCATCGCCCGCGTGGAGCTGATCGACGCGAACACCGTGCGCATGGTCAACGCGCATTCGAAACTGGGCCTGCGCGAGGAGCCCATGCTGCTGATGGAGTTCCACGGCTCGCCCGCGGGCGTGCAGGAGCAGGCTGAGACGGTGCAGGAGATCGCGGCCGAGTTCGGCGGCCAGGCGTTTGAATGGGCCACCACGCCGGAGGAGCGCACGCGGCTGTGGACCGCGCGCCACAACGCCTACTTCGCGGCCATCCAGTCCCGCCCGGGCTGCCGGGCGCTGTCCACCGACACCTGCGTGCCCATCTCGCGCCTGGCGGACTGCCTGCTGGACTCGGTGGCGGAAGTGGAGGCCTCAGGGCTGCCGTACTTCCTGGTCGGCCACGTGGGCGACGGCAATTTCCACTTCGGCTACCTGATCGACCCCGGCAGCGAGCACGAACGCGCCGTGGCCGAGGACTTGAACCACAAGCTCGTGCACCGCGCGCTGCAGCTCGACGGCACCTGCAGCGGCGAGCACGGCGTCGGCCTGCACAAGATGGGTTTCCTCGTGGAGGAGGCCGGTGCCGGCGCGGTGGAAGTCATGCGCACCATCAAGCGCGCGCTGGACCCCAAGAACATCCTCAATCCCGGAAAAATCTTCGAACTCTGAAAACCAGGCCAACGCCAATGACCTCCCGCATCGACGACCCCCAGCACGACCACGAAGCCGGCAGCGCCGACAGCACGCAAGACCTCACGCGCATCGACGACGTGCGCATTCGCGCCGTGCGCCCGCTCATCTCGCCTGCGCTGCTGCAGGACGAGGTGCCCGTCTCCGACACCGTGCTCGCCCTGGTGGAAGACGCCCGCCGCGCCACCGCCGCCGTGCTGCGCGGGCAGGACGACAGGCTGCTCGTCGTCGTCGGCCCGTGCTCCATCCACGACCACGGCCAGGCCATGGAGTACGCCCACCGCCTCAAGGCCCTGCACGAGGAGCTCAAGGGCGAGCTGCTGCTGGTCATGCGCGTCTACTTCGAAAAGCCGCGCACCACGGTGGGCTGGAAGGGCTACATCAACGACCCGCGCCTGGACGGCAGCTTCCGCATCAACGAGGGCCTGAAGAAGGCGCGCGAGCTGCTGCTGGACATCTCCGCCCTGGGCCTGCCCTGCGGCACCGAGTTCCTGGACCTGCTCAGCCCGCAGTACATCGCCGACCTCGTGAGCTGGGGCGCCATCGGCGCGCGCACCACCGAGAGCCAGAGCCACCGCCAGCTCGCCTCCGGCCTGAGCTGCCCGGTCGGTTTTAAAAATGGCACCGACGGGGGCGTGCAAGTCGCCGTGGACGCCTTGCAGGCCGCGCGCGCCTCGCACGCCTTCATGGGCATGACCAAGATGGGCCAGGCCGCCATCTTCGAGACGCGCGGCAACGACGACTGCCACGTCATCCTGCGCGGCGGATCGCGCGGCCCCAACTACGACGTGGCCAGCATCGACGCCGCCTGCGCGGCGCTTGCCAAGGCCGGCCTGCGCGAGACGCTGATGGTGGACTGCTCGCACGCCAACTCCGCCAAGCAGCACCGCCGGCAGATCGAGGTGTCCGCCGACATCGCCGACCGCGTCGCCGCGGGCGAGCGCCGCATCGCCGGCCTGATGATCGAAAGCCACCTGGAAGAAGGCCGCCAGGACATCAAGCCCGGCGTGGCGCTGCAGCGCGGCGTTTCCGTCACTGACGCCTGCATCGGCTGGGCCCAGACCGCCGGCGTGCTGCGCCGCCTGGCCGACAGCGTGAAGGCGCGGCGCGCCCTGGCCGCCTGAGCCGCCGTCCCAGCCCGGAGCCACCAGCCATGAGCGAGCCCAAGCGTCCCGTTGCCGTCGTCGCCGAGGAGGCGCCGCTGCGAACGAAGCCGTCCATTTACCCGGAGCCCTTCGCCTCACGCATGGCCGGCCGGCTGAAGCGGCCGCTGGGCGACCTGTTCGGCCTGGGGAATTTCGGCGTGAACCTGGTGCACCTGGCGCCGGGCGCGGTGTCGGCGCTGCGCCACGCGCATGCGCGGCAGGACGAGTTCGTTTACGTGCTGCGCGGCCACCCCACGCTGTGCACGGACGCGGGCGACACGCCGCTGTCGCCCGGCATGTGCGCCGGCTTCCAGGCCGGCATGGGCGACGCCCACTGCCTGCGCAACGACACGGACGAGGAGGCCGTCTACCTGGAGGTCGGCGACCGCAGCCCCGGCGACGCGGCCACCTACCCGGACGACGACCTGCGCGCCGTCAGCACGCCCGCGGGCTGGCGCTTCGAGCACAAGGACGGCACGCCGTACTGAGGCCGCGCTGGCCGCCATGGCCTTCCCGCACGGGATTTGCTCGTGAGACTCAGAACGAGCACCTGTCGCCCTTCCGGGAAGGAACCCCCATGCCGCTGCAGCACCTCATCTACATCAGCATGGTGGCCGGTGCGGAGCCTTCGCTTGCCGATCTGCAGGGCCTGCTGGCCACGTCCGTGCGCAACAACCGCCGCCTGGGCATCACCGGCCTGCTGCTGTATGCGCATGGCGGCTACATGCAAGTCCTGGAAGGGGAGGGCGACGCCGTCGCCGAGGTGTTCGACGGCATCCGCCAGGACCCGCGCCACCGCCGCGTCACGGTGCTGCTGCGCGGGCCCGTGGAGCAGCGCAGCTTCGGCCAGTGGGCCATGGCCTGCCGCTGGGTGGACAACGGCGAGCCCGCGCCGGACCTGCCCGCCGAGCTCGCGCCCCTGTTCCACGACGGCCTGGATTTCAAGCGCCTGCACGCCCGCCCGGGCGTGGCCATGGAACTGCTCACCTACTACGCCCGCAACAACGGCCTGCTGTTGACCGTCGCCTGAACGCCGGGTGGCCCGCGCTCAGATCGCCACGCAGATCTTGCCGAAGTGCGCCCCGGCGCCCTGGTGGCGGAAGGCGGCGGCCAGGTCCTTGAGCGGGTAGGTCGAGTCGATCACCGGGCGGATGCCGGTGGCGTCCAGGGCGCTTATGAACTCCTGCTGGTGGGTGCGGCTGCCGACGATGAGTCCTTGCAGCCGCGCCTGGCGCGCCATCAGCGCCAGCGTGGGCACCTCGCCCGCCATGCCGGTGAGGATGCCGATGAGCGCGATGCGCCCGCCGATGCGCACGGCCTCGATGGACTGCGCCAGCGTGCCGGGGCCGCCCACTTCCACCACGTGGTCCACGCCCTGGCCGCCGGTCCAGTCGCGCGCGGCGCGGCCCCAGTTGGGCTGGGACTTGTAGTTGATGAGGTGGTCGGCGCCCAGGGCGCGCAGCCGCTCCAGCTTGGCGTCCGAGGAGGAGGTGGCGATCACCGTCGCGCCCATGGCCTTGGCCAGTTGCAGCGCGAACACCGACACGCCGCCGCTGCCCTGCACCAGCACCGTGTCGCCGGCCTTGATCTGGCCCTCGACCACCAGCGCGCGCCAGGCGGTGAGGCCGGCGGTGGTGAGCGTGGCGGCCTCGGCGTGGCTGTAGCCCTTGGGCGACCGGGTGAACCAGGTGGCGGGGGTGACGACGGCCTCGCGCGCGTAGCCGTCGATGCCGTCGCCCGGCGTGGCGGAGAAGTCGCCGATGCGCGCCGGGCCGTCCTGCCAGGTGGGGAAGAAGCAGGAGACCACCGAATCGCCCACGGCGAACTCCGTGACGCCGTCGCCCACCGCTTCCACCACGCCTGCGCCGTCGGACATGGGGATGCGCCCGTCGGCCGCCGCAATCCAGCCTAGGGCCACGGCGTAGTCGTGGTAGTTGAGCGAGCTGGCGTGCAGCTTCACGCGGATCTGTCCCGCGCCCGGCGCGCCGGGGTCGGCCAGATCCACGGTCTCCAGGCGGTCCAGGCCGGCCGGTGCGCGCAAAACGATGCCTTGCATGTGTAGGTGTCTCTCGTTGGTTTGGGAGTGCGAGGCTAGCGCAGGAGCGGCGCCGTCACCCGTATGCCGCGAATCTGCCCGGCCTCGCGCGAGGGCGCCGGGCGCGGGTGGTGGGCCGGGTCCAGCCGCCACAGCAGTTCGGCCTCGCGCACGCGGGCCTGCGCCACGGCTGCCGCCTTCACGTGGCCGTAGCCGCGCATGGACAGCGGCAGGCGCGCGACTTCCACCGCCAGCGCCAGCTTTTCAGCGCTCAACAAGGGCAGCAGGGCGCGCACGCGCTGCTCGTACTCGGCAATGAGCGCGCGCTCCATGCGCCGCTCGGCCGTGGCGCCGAACGGGTCCAGCACCGTGCCGCGCAGCGCCTTGCCGCGCGAGAGCAGTTTCAGCGCCGGCAGCAGCCAGGGGCCGAAGGTCCATTTCCCCGGCGGCTTGCCGTCCTTGCCCCGCGACAGCAGCGGCGGCGCCATGTGGAAGCGCAATTTCAGATTGCCCTCGAACTGCCGGTGCAGCTCGCGCTCGAAGCTGCCGTCGGCAAAGAGGCGGGCGACTTCGTACTCGTCCTTGTAGGCCATGAGTTTTAAGAGGCTGCGCGCCACGGCACGGCTGAAGGGCAGCGACGCATCCGCCTGCAGCGCGCGCTCGCGCGCGGCGGCCTCGTCCACCAGTGCGGTGAAGCGCGCGGCCCAGGCGGCGCTCTGGTACGCCGTCAGCAGCTCCACGCCGCGCGCACGCAGCAGCGCCAGCGGCTCGTCGGCATGGTCGGGCTCCACCTCGGCCTTGCCCAGCGCCAGCAGCGCGCGCGGGTTGCCCGCGGCCAGCCGGCCCAGCGAGAAGGCGAGCTTGTTGGCTTCCACCGCCACGCCGTTGAGCTCCACGGCGCGCAGCAGCGCTTCCAGGCCCACCGGCACCAGGCCGCGCTGCCAGGCATGGCCCAGCGCGAGGATGTTGGATGCCACCGTGTCGCCCATGAAGGTCTCGCACAGCGCCTGCGCGTCCAGCGTTTCCACCTGCTCCTCGCCCGCGGCGTGGTGGAGCTTTTGCAGCAGTTGCGGCACGCGCAGCGTGGCGTCGGGGTTGCGCAGGTGCTCGGCCACGGGCACCTCGTGCACGTTGGCCACGATGCGCGTGCGACCGCGCCGCACGGTCTGCAGCGCGTCCGCGCTGGCGCCCACGACCAGCTCGCAGGCCAGCAGCGCGTCCGCCTGCTGCGTGTCTATGCGCACCTGGTTGAGCCGCTCCGGCCGGTCGGCCAGGCGCACGTGGCTGAGCACCGCGCCGCCTTTTTGCGCGAAGCCCATGAAGTCCAGCACCGACGCCGACTTGCCCTCCAGGTGCGCCGCCATCGTCACCAGCGCACCCACCGTCACCACGCCCGTGCCGCCCATGCCCGTGACCAGCAGGTCGTAGGGGCCGCTCCACGCGTGCGGGGCGGGGTGCGGCAGCTCATCGACGGCGCGGACGAAAGCGCCCAGGTCCGTCAGCGAGCCGACTTTCCTGCGCGGCTTGCCCCCTTCGACGCTCACGAAGGACGGGCAGAAGCCGTTGGCGCATGAATAGTCTTTGTTGCAGGCCGCCTGGTCGATGCGGCGCTTGCGGCCCAGCGGCGTTTCGTGCGGCAGCACGGCCACGCAGTTGCTTTGCACGCCGCAGTCGCCGCAGCCCTCGCACACGGCCTCGTTGATGAAGAGGCGCCGTGGCGCGTCCTCCAGCTGGCCGCGCTTGCGGCGGCGGCGCTTCTCGGCCGCGCAGGTCTGCTCGTAGATCAGCACCGTCACGCCGGGCAGCTCGCGCAGCCGGCGCTGCACGGCGTCCAGCTCGGCGCGGTCGTGGAACGTGGTGCCGGCGGGGAAGCGGTCGCGGATGAGGTCGTACTTGCGGATGTCGTCGGACACCACCGCCACCTGCTTCACGCCCTCGGCCTCCACCTGGCGCGCGATGCCGTCCACGCTCACCGGCGCGTCCACCGGCTGCCCGCCCGTCATGGCCACGGCGTCGTTGAACAGGATCTTGTAGGTCATGGCCGTGCCCGCGGCCACGGCCTGACGTATGGCGAGGTAGCCGGAGTGCGCGTAGGTGCCGTCGCCCAGGTTCTGGAACACGTGCGGCACGCGGGTGAAGAGGGCGTGCGACACCCAGTCCACGCCTTCGCCGCCCATCTGGATCAGCCCCTCGGTGTCGCGCTGCATCCAGCTCGCCATGAAGTGGCAGCCGATGCCGCCCTGCGCCTTGGAGCCTTCCGGCACGCGCGTGCTGGTGTTGTGCGGGCAGCCGGCGCAGAAGTAGGGCAGCCGCTTGACGGCGTCCGCCTCGTTGCTCAGCAGCTCCGGCAGGGTGAAGTCGCGCACCAGGTGGCGGCGGTCCAGGTCCGGGCAGTGGCGGACGAGCCAGTCGGCCACCAGGGCGATGAGCCGCGAGGGCCGCAGCTCGCCCAGCGCGGACACCAGCGGCCGCTCCGCCGCGTCGCGCTTGCCCACGATGGCCGGCCGCCGCGCGCGGTTGTAGAGCAGCTCGCGAAGCTGCGTCTCCACCACCGGGCCTTTCTCCTCGATGACCAGCACCTCCGAGAGGCCCTCGCAGAAGTCCAGCGCGCGCCGCGGCTCGATGGGATAGGTCAGCCCCAGCTTGTGCACGCGTATGCCGTGCCCGGCCAGGGTGGCCGGCGAGATGTCCAGCCGGCGCAGCACCTCCATGAAGTCGTGGTGCGCCTTGCCGGCGGTGAGGATGCCCACGCGCGCCTGCCGGCACTCCACCACCGTGCGGTCTATCGAGTTGACGCGGGCGAAGGCGCGCACCGCCTCCAGCTTGGCGTGCAGCCGCTCCTCGATCTTGAGCGAGGGCAGGTCCGGCCAGCGGTAGTGCAGCCCGTCGGCCGGCGCCGCGTGGCCGGTGAGCTGGCGCACGGCGTCGCCGTCCAGCCAGGTGGCGGCGCGCCCGTGTATCAGGTCCAGGTCCACCGTGGCGCCGCTCTCCACCACTTCCGACAGCGCGGTCAGGCCGGCCCAGCAGCCGGAAAAGCGCGACAGCGCCCAGCCGTAGAGGCCGAATTCCAGGAGGTCGCTGACGCTGGAGGGCGAGAGCACCGGCGCGTGGAAGCTCTGGAACACCTGGTCGCTCTGGTGGGGCATGGAGGAGCTGACGCAGCCGTGGTCGTCGCCCGCCACCATCAGCACCCCGCCGTGCGGCGAGGCGCCGTAGGCGTTGCCGTGCTTGAGCGCGTCGGCCGCGCGGTCCACGCCCGGGCCCTTGCCGTACCACAGGGCGAACACGCCCTCGGCCGTGCGCTCGGGGTCGGCCTCCACGCGCTGCGTGCCCAGCACGGCGGTGGCGCCCAGCTCCTCGTTGATGGCGGGCAGGAACTCGATGCCCTGCGCCTTCAGCCGCTCGCCGCAGCTCCACACCGTCTGGTCCACCATGCCCAGCGGCGAGCCGCGGTAGCCGCTGATGAAGCCGCGCGTGGCCAGGCCCGCGGCCGCGTCGCGCTGGCGCTGCATCAGCAGCAGCCGCACCAGCGCCTGCGTGCCGGTGAGGAAGACGCGGCCGCTCGGCGCCCACAGGGCGTCGTCCAGCCGGTAGCCGTGAAGGGGTGTTTGTGCGGCCGCCGCCTGCGGGGCCGCCAGGTTTGTCTCCGTGCTCATGCGCGCTCTCTTTGGCTGCTCTGATCGGGGTCAAGCCTAGGCGCACGGCACTGGAAAGGGATTCTTTTCTGCTCCACCTCACGCGGTGCGGTAGAAAATCATTCTCAATAAAAGCGGAGGTTTGGAATGGATTCGCTGGATCGCCATGACGTGCTGTTGCTGCAGGAGCTGCAGCGCGACGCACGGCAGACCGTGCAGCAGCTGGCCGAGGCCGTCGGCCTCTCCAGCACGCCGTGCTGGCGCCGCATCAAGGAGCTGGAGTCCCGTGGCGTCATACGCGGCTACACCGCGCTGGTGGACCGCGAGAAGGTCAACCTGCAGCTCTGCGTGCTGGCCGAGATCAACTTGGGCCGCCATGAAGAGGGCGAGGTGCAGCGCTTCGAGGCCGCCGTGGCGCAGAGCCCGCAGATCGTGGCCTGCTGGTCCACCACGGGGCAGGCGGACTACGTCATCAAGGTGCTGGTGCCGGACATCAAGGCGTACGAGAGGTTTTTGCACGAGACGGCGTTTCGCCTGCCCGGCGTCACGCACGTGCGCTCCAGCGTGGTGATGAAGGAGGTGAAGTCCGAAACCCGGCTGCCCATGGAGCTGCCCACGCGCAGTGCGCCGACGGGGCGGGGGCGGCCGGCGGGCGCCAGGGATCAGGCCGGCCCGCTGTAGCCCGCGCCGGGTGGCGCGGGGTATTTCACGGCGTTGGCGGCGATCTTGTCGCGCACGGCGGCGTCCAGGTCCACGCCGAGCACGGTGGACAGGCGCACGAGGTACATGAGCACGTCGGCCAGCTCGTCGCGCACGGCGCGGGCGGTGGCGGGGTCTTGCGCGAGGCGCGCGGCCTGCTCGTCGGTGAGCCACTGGAACAGCTCGGCCAGCTCGCCCACCTCGCCGGTGAGCGCCAGCACCAGGTTGCGCGGCGTGTGAAAGCCGTTCCAGTCGCGCGCATCGGCAAAGCGCTGCAGCGCGGCTTCCAATGCGCTCACGTCGAGCAGGGGAGAGGTCATTGCAGGGGTCCTTGGTTCGTGGTCCGGTTCCCCGCGCCGCGCCATTTCCCGTCATGCCCGCGAAAGCGGGCATCCACCCTGGCCGGGATGCCGCCCGGTGTTCGTGGACACCCGCTTTCGCGGGTGTGACGGGAAAGAAGGGTCACCGCACCCCAGGAACTCAGGTCACCGGCGCCGGA